>JBILGF010000268.1:0-5013 GCA_044351195.1 Burkholderiales bacterium | reverse complement strand
CGTCGCGATAGGTCAGTTCCGCCATGCCGTGCTCCCGTCTGCCCACACATCCTTGTCGATCAGGTCCAGCGAAGGCGTCGGCGAGGCTTTGGCGATCGCGGTCGCCTCGTCCACCTTGCGCTGCGTGTCTTCCTCGATACCCTTCAGCGTGCCCTCGGAGAAGCCCAGCCGCAGCAGGCGCTCGCGATACGTCGGGATCGGATCCTTCTTCAGCCATTCCTCGAGTTCGCCTTCCGGCCGGTACTTCGCCGGGTCGGCGCGTGAATGGCCGGAATGCCGGTAGGTGCGCGCCTCGATCAGCGTCGGGCCGGCGCCGGCACGCGCCAGGTCGATCGCCGCCATCGCCGTCTCGTACATGATGTCGGCGTCGTTGCCATCGACGATGATCGACGGCAGGCCGTAGGCCGACGCACGGTCGGCGGCCGGCGCATCGACCGCGGTCACCGAGCGGATAGGCGTGTACTCCATGTAGAAATTGTTCTCGCAGACGAACACCACCGGCAGCTTCCAGACCACCGAAAAGTTGAGCGCCTCGTGGAAGGCTCCGATGTTGGTGGTGCCGTCTCCGAAGAAGCAGACCGACACCTGTTTCGTGCCGCGGTACTGCGCCGACCAGGCCGCGCCGGCGGCGATCGGCAGGTGCGCGCCGATGATCGCGTAGGAGCCCATCACCCCCTTCTCGACATCGGTCAGGTGCATCGACCCGCCCTTGCCGGCGAGCAGGCCGCATTCGCGGCCCATCAGTTCGCCGAGCACGCCCGACATCGATGCGCCGCGCGCCAGGGTGTGGGCATGGCCGCGGTAGGTGCAGAAGGTGTAGTCGTCGGGCTTCATCGCGACGCCGAACGCGGCGGCGATCGCTTCCTGGCCCAGCGACAGATGGCTGGTGCCCTTGATCAGGTTCTGCAGGAACAGGTCGAACGCGCGCTTCTCGCACATGCGCAGCTCGAGCTGCAGCCGGAACAGGTCGAGGCGCGTCTCGCGCCCGATCTCGAACGCCGGCCTCTTGGCTTTCGGTATGGCACTCATCGGATTCCCTTCTGGAGACTCAGTACTTGTTGGCGATCGGCAGTTCCTGCGCCGGGAACAGCGAGATGACCTGCGCGCCGTTGGGCGTCAGCACCACCTCCTCCTCGATGCGCGCAGCCGACACCCCGTCCTTCGCCGGGCAGAACGTCTCGACGGCGAACACCATGCCGGCCTTCAGTTCGTACGGGTCCTTGAACGAGTTCAGGCGCGAGATCAGCGGACGCTCGTGCAGGCCCAGACCGAGGCCGTGGCAGAAGTTCAGGCCGAAGGCCGACATCTCGGTCTCGAACCCGATCTCGGTGCATTTCGGGAAGGCGGCGGCGACCTTGTCGGTGGTGACACCCGGCTTGAGCATCGAGATCGCACCGTCCATCCAGTTGCGTGCCCGCTTGTAGGCGTCCTGCTGCGCACGAGTCGCGCTGCCGACGGTGAAGGTGCGGTAGTAGCAGGTGCGATAGCCCATGTACGACTGGATGATGTCGAAATAGGCCTGGTCGCCCGGGCGGATCAGCCGGTCGGTGAAGTTGTGCGGGTGCGGGCTGCAGCGCTCGCCGGCGATCGCGTTGATCGCCTCGACGCAGTCCGAGCCCATCTCGTACAGGCGCTTGGTGGCCATCGCCACCACCTCGTTCTCGCGCACGCCCGGCTTGAGGGCCTCGAAGATGTCCTGGTACACGCCATCGACCATGGCACTGGCCATGTTGAGCAGGGTGATCTCGTCATGGCTCTTGATCTCGCGTGCCGTGAGCATCATCTGCTGGCCATCGACGATCTTCAGGCCGAGCTTCTGCAGCGCGAACAGGAACGGCGGCTCGACCACGTCGATGCCCAGCGGCATGTCGGCCACGCCTTCCTGCTTCAGGATATCGAAGATCTCCTTCGCCGCCTCCTCGAACAGCCCCACTGCGGGGTTGATCGCGCCACGCAGGCCGACGTTGCCGGCGAACACATGGTTGGTCGGCAGCCACGGGCAGTAGATGCGATGGTGCCGGGCCGCAGAACCGAAATCCCAGATGTAGGGCTCGCCATTGCCGGTGACCAGCGACCAGCGGGTCAGCTTGTCGCGTGCCCACTCGCCGATCACCGTGCTGGTGGTGTAGCGCACGTTGTACTGGTCGAAGCAGAGCATCGCGCCCATGCCGCTGCGGGCGAGCGCGGCCTTGGTGCGCGCCAGGCGGTAGGTGTGCAGCCGCTGGAAGTTGACCCGCTCCTCGAAGTCGACCTGCATCCGGCCCGGTGCCTGCAGCGGGCGGTCCCAGCGGTGGTCGGGGTCGGGATACTCCATCATCGTCTCGGCCAGCGACTGGCCGCGCCGTGCCTTGACCGGGATATCCGCCGCCCTGACCTGCTGCGGCTCGACCTTCTTCAGCTTCTTGGCCATTCGATGCTTCTCCGTCGTTTCGTTGGTGTGCGTCCGCGCCCGCGATGCCGCGGTTCAGCGCCTGGGCACGCCCAGCTGCGTCGCCATCCAGTCGGCGGTCTGGTCGCGGTAGGTGTACCAGTAGTTGTTCACCACGTGGTTGCCGCCCTCGATGATCGACAGCGTCACCGGCCCGGAGACCGCCGCGGCGAGCTTGCTGGCCTGGTCGACCCCGGTCAGCCTGTCCTTCGTGCCGGCCAGGATGTAGATCGGGCAGGTGATGTCCTTCGCGCAGTCGGCGAGGCTGACCCTTGCCGCCACCTGCCCCGCCTCTTCCAGGTCCTTGCTGCCGGAGCGTACACGGAACGCCTCGACGTTGATCACCGGCCGGCCTTCGAACGTCGTCTTGCGCTGGTAGGCGCCCGACAGCGAGACGCAGGCCTTGATGCGCTTCTCGAAGGCCGCTGCGCGCGGCGCATAGTAGCCGCCGAAGGACACGCCCCAGATGCCGATGCGACTCGCATCGAGGTCGGCACGCGTCTCGATCCAGTCGACCACCGCCTTCACCGGCCGCTCGAACTCGGGGCAGATCGGGAAATCGTACTCGGCCTCGCCCTGTCCCGGCCCGTCGAACGGCAGCGTCGCCACGCCGCGGGCGAGGAAACGGTTCTCGTAATCGTCCATCTCCTCCTTGGTGGAGTCCAGCCCCATGCACATCACGACCACCGGCGGGTTGGCAACGCCCTTCGGCTTGCGCAGGTTGCCGTACAGGAGCTTGCCCTCGTAGGGAATGGCGACCCGTTCGCCGGGCGGATCGATCAGCGGCAGCGCCTTGTTGCGGCATTCGACCGCACGCATGTTGGCGGCCTTCTGCTGCACGAGATCGTTCACGAACAGGAACTTCCCGAAGTGGTGGCAGACCGCCGCACGGGTGAAATGCGCGCCCGCCGAGAGGCGATAGCCCTCGGCCAGTGCCTGCTCGCCGAGGGCCTCGTGCACCCTTGCCCGCTCGCCCCAGGCCGCGCACCAGTCGTCCCAGCTCTCGCAGGCCGCGGTGACCTCGGCGAAGTCGGCCGACGGCACGCCGTTGATGATGAAGCGTGGCGACCAATGGTCGATCGCCGATTGCACGCGTGGATCTCTGGACATTTGCTTCGGTTCCCTGGTCATTGCGCGGGTCGGCCCGCATGATCGGTTTCGCCACAGGAGAGGCCGGCTGGTCGGCGCGCACGCACATGGCGCCGTTCGAACTCCGCTTCAGAAAAGCGGGGATAGTGCGAAGCGGCCTGCGTATCGGACACGCTCAGCCCCCGAGTGTCTTGAAGTAGCCGGCGGGATAGCGCTCGCCGGCACCCGCGCCGGGACGAAACGCCTCGGACAGCTCGGCCACGTCGGCGGCGGTGAGGGCGATGTCGACCGCGGCGACGTTCTGTTCGAGGTACTCGCGCTGCTTTGTGCCCGGGATCGGCACGATATCGTCGCCCTGGGCAAGCAGCCAGCCCAGGGCCACCTGCGCGGCGCTCGCGCCCAGCCGCGTGGCGATCCGCTCGAGCGGCGCGAGCAGCTCGAGGTTCTTCTCGATGTTGCCGGCATGGAAGCGCGGATGGATACGCCGCCGGTCGTTCGGCGCGATGTCGTCGAGCGAGCGCACCCGACCGGTCAGCAGCCCGCGGCCCAGCGGCGAATACGGCACGAAGCCGATGCCCAGCGCTCGGCAGGCCGGCAGGATCTCCCGCTCGACATGCCGCTCCCAGAGCGAGTACTCGGTCTGCAAGGCGGTGACCGGATGCACCGCGTTCGCGCGGCGCAGGGTGTCGACCCCGGCCTCGCAGATTCCCAGCCAGCGCACCTTGCCCTGCTCGACCAGCCGCGCCATCGCACCCCAGGTATCCTCGACCGGAACCTCCGGATCGATGCGGTGCAGGTAATAGAGGTCGATGGTTTCGACGCCCAGTTGCCCGAGACTTTTCTCGCAGGCGAGCGGTACGTAGTCGGGGCGGCCGTTGTAGCCCTTCTTCCCGCCGGGCAGGTCAAGGTTGCCGAACTTCGAAACCACGACCACGGTGTCGCGTCGGCCGCGGATCGCCTCGCCCACCAGCACTTCGTGCCGGCCCTTCTGGTAGGCGTCGGATGAATCGAGGAAATCGACGCCCAGGTCGAGCGCGCGCCGCATCGTCGCCACCTGCACCTCGCCGTCCTGCGCGCCGAAGTTCGTGGTGGTGCTGCCCATGCCCAGGCCGATCGCGGAGACCTCCAGGCCGTGCCGGCCGAGCGCGCGCGTCTTCATCGTGACGGCTTCATCGTAGCGTCTTCCGGCCGCTCAGTTGGCCGTGATCCCGGCCGCCTTGATGATCGGCGTCCAGCGCGCGAGCTCGTCGTTCACGAACCGGCCCAGTTCCGCCGGCGTCGAGGATACGACTTCGATGCCCTGCTTCAGGATGGTGTCGCGCACCTCGGGCATGGCGAGGATCTCGACGATGGCCTGGTTAAGCCTGTCCACGACCGGCTTCGGGGTCTTGGCGGCGGTGAACAGGCCGAACCACAGGCGCGCTTCGAACTGCGGGAAGCCCGCCTCTGCCGAGCCCGGAATGTCGGGGGCACCGATGAACCGCTTCGGGCTGGAC
>JBILGF010000412.1:0-3258 GCA_044351195.1 Burkholderiales bacterium | reverse complement strand
CGCATCAACTACAAGAACCCCTCGCAGGCGGTGACCGACCTGATCTCCGGGCAGATCCAGTTGCTGTTCTACAACGCCTCCACGGTGATCCCGCATGTGCAGTCGGGCAAGCTGCGCGGGCTCGCGGTGACCAGCGCGAAGCCGTCGGCGCTGGCGCCGCAGTTCCAGACGATGGCCCAGGCCGGGCTGCCGGGCTACGAGGCGGTGGCGACGTTCGGGCTGTTCGGTCCGGCCGGCTTGCCTGCGTCCGTGGTGGCGACGCTCAATGCCGAGGTCGTACGGTTCCTGCACAGGCCTGAAACGCGAGAGAAGTTCATGGCTGCCGGCAGCGAGACCATCGGCAGCACGCCGGAGGAACTGGCCGCGCTCCTCCGGAGCGACGTGGCACGTTTCGGGAAGCTGATCAAGGATACGAACCTGCGCGCCGACTGACGGCTTGCGGGAGCGCAGGGCCGCACGTCCGGGCCACCGGGCGGCGGATCGGATCAGGGTCGCGAGGCGGCCGGAGGAGAAGGCGATGCAGGCAGGACTCGTGGCGCGTGCCGGTTGGCTCGCTCTGGCCGCTCTTGGCAGTGCGGCAGCACAGCAGCCCTCGTGGCCTGCGAAACCGTTACGTATCGTGGTGCCCTTTGCGGCCGGCGGCAGCAACGACGTGTTCGCGCGCGCGGTCGCCGACCGACTGCCGGCGCTGCTGGGGCAGCCGGTGATCGTCGAAAACCGTGCAGGCGGCGGCAGCGCGACCGGTACCGCCCATGCTGCGCGTTCGTTGCCCGATGGCCATACGCTGCTCGCGGTGTCGAGCACGCTGACTACCCTGGCTGCAGTGCAGCCCAATCTTCCGTACAACGTGCTGGCGGATTTCGCGCCGATCGGCCTGGTCGCCCGCAGTGCGATGGGGCTTTTCGTCCATCCGTCGCTGCCGGTAAAGGACGTGCAGGGCCTGGTACGGCTGGCGCGCGCGAGGCCCGGTGAGATCAACTATGCCACAGCGGGCGTCGGCGGGATCAACCAGTTCGCCACCGAGATGTTCCAGTCGATCGCGAAGGTCCGGCTCACCCATGTGCCGTACAAGGGCAATGCACCGGCCCTGACCGACGTGATGGGCGGCCATGTGCAGATGATGATCAGCAGCTTGCCCCCGGCCCTGCAGCATGTACGTGGCGGCCGGTTACGGCTGCTCGCGGTGTCGAGCGCGGAGCGCTCGCAGTTCGTTCCCGAACTGCCGACCCTCGCCGAAGCCGGTGTGCCCGGTTATGCGGCCGAGCTCTGGTGGGGGCTGGTCGCGCCAGCGCGCACGCCGGATGCAGTGTTACGGCGGCTGTCGCAGGAGTTGCAGAAGATCCTCGGCGAGAAGGACCTGCGCCAGCGCTTCCTCGACGAGGCGGCCATTCCGTCGCCGGGCACGCCCGAGGCCTTTGGCGAACTGATCGCCCGGGATCTGGCGACGTGGCGGGCGGTCGCGGCAGCCGGAGGCATCCGCGCCGAATGAGGCTCGCCGACGGAAGTGGCAGGCGCGCTCAGGAGTGATGCCAGGGATGCGCCAGTTCGCGGGCCCCTTACAATCGGTGTGGCGACGGGCACCGGCCCGTCGATCAACAGACGAGTATTCCCTTGACCGATCTGCGCACCCTGGAAACGCCCGCCCTGCTGCTCGATCGCGCGCGTCTCGATTGCAACATCCAGCGCATGCAGTCGCAGGTGAGCGCGCTCGGCTGCCGGCTGCGTCCGCATGTGAAGACCAGCAAGAGCTGGCCGGTGGCACGGGCGCAGATGGAGGCCGGTGCGGGGTCGATCACGGTGTCGACACTGAAGGAGGCAGAGTACTTCCATGCGCAGGGCGTACGCGACATCCTGTACGCGGTCGCCCTGGCGCCCAACAAGATCGCGCATGCCCTCGACCTGCGGGCGCGCGGCTGCGATCTGGCGGTCATCGTCGACTCGGTCGCATCGGCGCAGGCGGTTTTCGCTGCATGCCAGGCGTCCGATAGCCTGCTGCCGACGCTGGTCGAGGTGGACAGCGACGGTCACCGCTCCGGCGTCCGGCCGGGCGATCCGATGCTGCTCGAGATCGGCCATGTGCTGCATGCGGCCGGGGCGCTGGCCGGCGTGATGACCCATGCCGGTGGTTCCTACGACCTCGATGCACCCGAGGCCCTGCAGTCGATGGCTGACCAGGAGCGCGATGCGGTGCTGGCCTGCGCACGGGCATTGCGGGCGGCCGGCTTGCCATGCGAGCGGGTCAGCGTGGGTTCGACGCCGACAGCGCTGTCCGCCCGTGCATTGCCGGGCGTGACCGAGGTGAGGGCTGGCGTGTACGTGTTCTTCGATCTGGTGATGGCCGGCATCGGCGTGTGCACGCAGGACGACATCGCGCTCTCGGTGCTGACCAGCGTGATCGGCCACCAGCCCGCCAAGGGATGGATCATCGTGGATGCAGGCTGGATGGCGATGAGCCGCGACCGCGGCACCGCGCGGCAGAAGGTCGACCATGGCTATGGCGCGATCTGCAGCGTCGACCGGCAGCCGATACCGGCGTTGTGGATGGGCGCGGCGAACCAGGAGCACGGCATCGTGTCGATGCGCGACGGGTCGGCACCGCCAGACCTGCCGCAGCGCTTTCCGATCGGCACCTTGCTGCGTGTCCTGCCCAACCACGCCTGCGCAACGGCGGCGCAGTTCGAAGCCTATCGGGTGGTGGCAGGCACGGCCGTGGTGGACGATTGGCCGCGATTCCACGGATGGTGAGCACGCCCGGGCCGGGGTTGGCGCGCCGGTGCCGCCAGGCCTGACCGGGCAGCACCGTCGACACGACAGGCGGATTCCTGTCGCGTGTGCTCAGCCGCTGGCAAGTACCCGCGCGATGAACGCCTTCACCATCGCATGTGCACGGTCTGTCTGCGGCCCCGGGTTCTCGATCCAGATATGGCCGCAGCCTTCGAACACCTCGCAGGTGCAATCACCGCCGGCCAGGCGATACGATTCGGCGAACTTCACCTGGATCTCCGGCAGCACGTTGTCGTCGTCTCCGCCCTGCATCACCAGCATCGGCACGAGGTTGACCTTCTCGCCGCGGTCCAGGATTTCCTGCGGGTTGCCTTCATGGATCGACTCCAGCGGCTGCCAGAACGTGGATGACCTGCGCACCATGTCGGCCACGCCGCGGCGCTGGGCATTCAGGTGGCGTGCGTACGGGTCGCTGATCGGCGAGCGCGTCGCGACGTAGCGCACCCGGGCATCGATGCCGGGATGGCCATCCAG
>JBILGF010000267.1:0-5025 GCA_044351195.1 Burkholderiales bacterium | reverse complement strand
AGTTCTTCCATGGCAATCGCCACGCCGAGTCCTACATGGACGCGCTGCCCGATTTCGTCAGGCTTGCCGAGGCTTATGGCCATGTCGGCATGCGCATCGAGAAGCCGTCGGATGTCGACGGCGCGATGCGCGAGGCGTTCGCGCTGAAAGACCGGCTGGTATTCATGGATTTCATCACCGACCAGACCGAAAACGTGTTCCCGATGGTGCCCGGTGGCAAGGGTCTGTCGGAGATGATCCTGGTCTGACCGCGCGCCCCGCGGGAGCGCTGTCTGCGGCCTTCCGTGCACGCGGGTGCTCCCCGCCGTGCGCCGGCATGCGTCGACCCTCTTCCTGGCAGTCGCCTGCAGACGCGATGGCCGGGCCACCCGAATCCCAATCGTACTGATCGACACCTGATGCGCCATATCATCTCCATCCTGCTCGAGAACGAACCGGGCGCACTGTCGCGGGTGTCGGGACTGTTCTCGGCCCGTGGCTACAACATCGAATCGCTGACCGTCGCGCCCACCGAGGATGCGACCCTGTCGAGGATGACCATCGTCACCAGCGGCTCGGAAGAAGTCGTCGAGCAGATCACCAAGCAGCTGAACAAGCTGATCGAAGTGGTGAAGGTGGTCGATCTGTCCGACGGGGCCCATATCGAGCGCGAGCTGATGCTGGTCAAGGTACGTGCGGCGGGCAAGGATCGCGAGGAAATGAAGCGTATGGCCGACATCTTCCGTGGCCGCATCATCGACGTCACCGACAAGTCCTACACGATCGAACTGACAGGCGAGGGGTCCAAGCTCGACGCCTTCCTGCAGGCGGTCGAGCCGGGGTTGATCCTCGAGACCGTTCGCACCGGCGCCTCCGGCATCGGGCGCGGCGAACGGGTGCTCAAGGTCTGACCGCCGGGGCTGGCCGGTGCCCGAAGCACACCGGTTGCATTGCCGGGCCTGCAGTACCCGGCGCACTCCCACCATCGACATACACACAACGCATCGCGGAGACCGTGCATGAACATCTTTTACGACAAGGACGCCGACCTGTCCCTGATCAAGGGCCGTAACGTCACCATCCTGGGCTACGGCTCGCAGGGCCATGCCCACGCGAACAACCTGAAGGATTCCGGCGTGAAGGTCACCGTCGGCCTGCGCAAGGGCGGCTCCTCCTGGGACAAGGCCAAGGCCGCCGGGCTCGTGGTCAAGGAAGTCGACGATGCGGTCAAGGGTGCCGATCTCGTGATGATGCTGCTGCCCGACGAGCACCAGGCCCAGGTGTACAAGGAGTCGGTCGAGCCGAACATCAAGAAGGGCGCGACCCTCGCCTTCGCCCACGGCTTCAACGTGCACTTCCAGCAGATCCTCCCCAAGGCCGAGATCGACGTGATCATGATCGCGCCCAAGGGCCCCGGCCACCTCGTGCGCTCGACCTACACCCAGGGCGGCGGCGTGCCCTCGCTGATCGCGATCGCACAGGATGCGAGCGGCAAGGCGCGCGACGTGGCGCTGTCGTATGCGGCGGCGATCGGTGCAGCGCGTGCCGGCGTCATCGAGACCACGTTCAAGGAAGAGACCGAGACCGACCTGTTCGGAGAGCAGGCCGTGCTGTGTGGCGGTGCGACCGCGCTGGTCCAGGCTGGCTACGAGACGCTGGTCGAGGCGGGTTATGCCCCCGAGATGGCCTATTTCGAGTGCCTGCACGAACTCAAGCTGATCGTCGACCTGATGTACGAGGGCGGTATCGCCAACATGCGCTACTCCATCTCGAACACCGCCGAGTACGGTGATTTCACCCGTGGTCCGCGCATCATCACCGAGCAGACCAAGCTCGAGATGAAGAAGATCCTGACCGAGATCCAGACCGGCCAGTTCGCCAAGGAGTTCATCCTCGAGAACCGTGCCGACGCGCCCACGCTGAAGGCGATGCGCCGCATCGGCCAGGCACACTCGATCGAGACCGTCGGTGGCAAGCTGCGCGGCATGATGCCGTGGATCAAGGCAAACCAGCTGGTCGACCGGTCGCGCAACTGATGACGCCTTACCCGCACCCCTTGCTGGCGCGCGAGGGCTGGCCCTTCATCGCGCTGGCCGTGGGTGCGGCGCTGGCAACGGCGATATTCGCCGGGCCAGGGTGGTCGCTGCCGCTGTGGGTGGTCGCGGCGTTCGTGGTGCAGTTCTTCCGCGACCCTGCACGCGGCTTCGATGCCGGGGCCCAGGCGGTCATTTCTCCCGCCGATGGCCGGATCGTCGCCGTGGAGAAGGCCCGCGACCCCTACCTCGAGCGTGATGCGCTCAAGGTCTCGGTGTTCATGAACGTGTTCAACGTGCATTCGAACCGGGTTCCGGTGGATGGCGAAGTGAGCGAAATACGCTACTTCCCCGGACGCTTCTTCAATGCGGCCCTCGACAAGGCGTCGCTCGAGAACGAGCGCAATGCGATGGTCATCGATGTCCCAGGCGGCGCGCGCGTCACCTGCGTGCAGATCGCCGGGCTGATCGCGCGGCGCATCCTCTGCCATGCGAAGCCGGGCGATCGTGTCGAGCGTGGCCAGCGTTTCGGCTTCATCCGCTTCGGTTCGCGCGTCGATGTCTACCTGCCGCCCGATGCCGTGCCGAAGGCCGTCCTTGGCGACGTGGTCTTCGCTGGCCAGACGGTGCTGGCGGAACTTGCCGCTCCGGCCGGCAGCCCGGGCGAGGGACAGCCGTCATGATGCGCCGCGATCCGCACAAGGCAGCCAGGGTCGCTGGTCTCAGGCGCGGCATCTACTGGCTGCCCAACGCGTTCACGACGGCCGCACTGTTCGCCGGTTTCTACGCGATCGTGCAGGCGATGAACGGACGCTTCGAGGTCGCGGCTGCCGCGATCTTCATCGCCGGCATCCTCGACGGGCTCGACGGCCGGATCGCGCGCTGGACGCGGACCCAGAGCGCGTTCGGCGCCGAGTACGACTCGCTGTCCGACATGGTGTCGTTCGGAGTCGCACCCGCGCTGGTGGTCTATGTGTGGGCCCTGAAGGATTTCTCCCAGCTGGGCGAGGTCGGAAACAAGTCGCAGTGGCTGCTCGGCCGGCTCGGCTGGATTGCCGCGTTCATCTACTGCGCCTGCGCGGCGCTGCGGCTTGCCCGGTTCAACACCCAGCTCGATGTCGCCGACAAGCGCTACTTTACCGGGCTGCCCAGCCCGGCAGCGGCAAGCCTGGTGGCGAGCGTGGTCTGGGCGTTCAGCCTGTACCAGGTCGAGGGGGGCGACGTGATGTGGCTCGCCTGGATCGTCACCGTGTTTGCCGGTTTGTCGATGGTGAGCAATTTCCGGTTCTACAGCGGCAAGGACATCAACCTGCGCAAGATGGTGTCGTTCCGGGCGATCGTGGGCACCGCGTTCGGGGTGGGTCTGCTCAGCCTGGTCGCCGACACGCTGGCCGAACTGCTGCTCGCCGTGTCCGTGGTCTACGCCCTGTCGGGCTACGCGATGCCGCTGCTGGCCATGCTGTCGGCGCGCATGGGCAGGAACAGTGCTGCGGCAGGGGAGCCGGGACCGGCGGCGACCGAGGCCCTGCAGGCGGCGGACACTGCATCGCCAACGCCAACGCCAACGCCGCCACCGTCGCCGCCGCCACCGTCGCCGCCGCCACCGTCGCCGCCGCCGCCGGATGCTGATCCGGATACGCCGGCTCGGCCCGGCGACACGCGTGGTCCGCCAGCCTGACCACCGGCGTGTGACGAGAGTCCCGCCGGACTGCCGTTAGAATCGGGCTGGACTCTCGCAGGAATCAGGCAGGAATCAGGCAGGAATCGGGCAGGGTTCGTACCGGAAGCGGGCCCGAACCTGGCGGTCACGGCGGGCACGTTGTCATGGCACGCTGTCACGGCTTGCACTGCCGGTCGACACGCCCTAGACTTCGTGCATGTCCTCGGTAACCCAACGCGTCGTGATCTTCTCCCTGCTGACCAGTACCCTGCTGGCCAGCCGGCTGCTGCGCCCCGCGCGCTGACTCTTTCACGACCCCTGTTGCGTTACCCTGCGCCGGCCTGCGACCTGAAGCCGGCGATCGAAGCCACCGACCGCTTGTCCTGCGGCAAGGAGACATCATGAGCAGCGACCGCCTCATCATATTCGACACGACCATGCGCGACGGCGAGCAGAGCCCCGGCGCCACCATGACCCGGGAAGAGAAGCTGCGCATCGCACGCCAGCTCGAGCGCATGCGGGTCGACGTGATGGAAGCCGGTTTCCCGGCCGCGAGCAATGGCGATTTCGAGGCTGTGCATTCGGTCGCGTCCATCATCCGCGAGTCGACCGTCTGCGGCCTGTCGCGCGCGAACGAAGCCGACATCCGCCGCTGCGCCGAGGCGATCGCGCCGGCACCCCGCAGGCGCATCCATACCTTCCTGGCCACCTCGCGCATCCACATGGAGAAGAAGCTCCGGATGGAGCCTTCGCAGGTACTCGAGACTGCAGTCAACGCGGTGCGCTTCGCGCGCGGATTCACCGACGATGTCGAGTTCTCGCCCGAGGACGCCGGCCGCTCCGACATCGATTTCCTCTGCCGCGTGCTCGAGGCGGTGATCAAGGCCGGTGCGACCACCCTCAACATCCCCGATACCGTCGGCTACACGATGCCCGAGCAGTATGGCGCGCTGATCCGCACGCTGCGCGAGCGCGTGCCCGGTGCCGACAAGGTCGTGTGGTCGACGCATTGCCACAACGATCTCGGGCTGGCCGCCGCCAACTCGCTCGCCGGGGTGGTGAACGGTGCGCGCCAGGTCGAGTGCACGATCAACGGCCTGGGCGAGCGCGCCGGCAATGCGGCGCTCGAAGAGATCGTCATGGCGGTGCGTACCCGCCAGGACTTCTTTTCCTGCGACACCGGTATCGATGCCACGCAGATCGTGCCGGCGAGCCGGCTGGTCGCAGGCATCACCGGTTTCGCCGTGCAGCCGAACAAGGCCGTGGTCGGTGCCAATGCCTTTGCGCACGAATCCGGCATCCACCAGGACGGCGTGCTGAAGAACCGCGAAACCTACGAGATCATGCGCGCGC
>JBILGF010000265.1:0-5072 GCA_044351195.1 Burkholderiales bacterium | reverse complement strand
TGCAAGGCACTGCAAATGGGGGGTGAGAAAATCGTGGAAACCCGTTATTCTACGAGCTTTTGCGCGGTTCACCGGGCGCGCGGCGCGATGTTGCAACGACACATCCAGCGTCGCACCAATCCGGTGCGGAATGTCGCGCACATGGCATTCCCGGGCGCACCGCAAGCGGCACGGGTGCACGTCATGCATGTTCCGGATGCGCGGAGGGTCGGTTTCCGGCCACCCGTCCGGTGACATCGAATTCCCAGTCCTGGATCGGCTCGATGGCATTGGTGGAAAAATCGGTGCTGGTTCAATACACACCGGAACAGATGTTCAGGCTGGTCGACCAGGTAGAGGATTACCCGGCATTCCTGCCGTGGTGCGGTGGCAGCTCGGTGGCCGATCGCGGTGCAGCAAAGTTGCGTGCGACCGTCAGGATCGACTATCACGGAGTGCGGCAGAGTTTCACAACCGAGAACACCCGGCACGCGCCGGAATCCATCGACGTGCGACTGGTCGATGGGCCCTTCCGGCAACTGGACGGTTCCTGGCGGTTCAAGGCCCTGGGCCAGCAGGCTTGCAAGATCGAATTCCGGCTCCACTATGAGTTTGCGAGCCGGATTCTCGAGAGATTGCTTTCACCGGTGTTCAATCACATAGCGAACACCTTCGTCGATGCGTTCGTGAAGCGGGCCGAACAGGTCTACGGCAAATAATGAGTGATTTTCGAGTAGAAGTGGTTTACGCGCTGCCGCAAAGGCAGACCCTGATCGCCCTCACCGTGGACGAAGGGACGACGGTCGCGCAGGCGATCCGGCGATCCGGCCTGCTCGAGCAGCATCCGGATCTCGACCCGAAGACCGCCCAGGTGGGTGTCTGGGGCAGGGCAGTCGAACTCGACCACCGGCTTCGAGACCGCGACCGCGTCGAGATTCACCGACCGATCACCGCCGACGCGAAAGAGATTCGACGCGAACGTGTGCAGACCAGCCGTTCCGCGGCCAGCGCCGGCAAACGTACGCCCGCCCCGCGTCGTCGCGCGAAGGCCTGACCCGCCGGGCTTCTGCTACTTCTTGGGCGCCGGGTTGCTGGCTGGCGGCGGCGGGGCCGGCGGCTTGCACCATGAATCGACAGCGCGGCTTGCCTCGAGCAGTTCGCGCTCGCGCTCCTTGTCGTCGAGGAAAAGGCGTTCGCCCGTCTTCGGATCGAGTCGCGTCGCGCGACCGCCTGACTGCAGGTTGCGCAGGTAACCCTGGGCCTGATCGCATCGCTGCGCTCGTTCACGTGCCTCGGCGTCGGCTTTTTCCTGCTTGACGCGGCCTTCCTCGCGCTCGAGTTGGCGTTTGTTGAAATCGAGCGCCTTGTCGTTGAGTGTCGGTGCCTTTCGTTCCTCGCCCTTGGCCGCCGGTGCACTGGTGGCCGGCGTCGCGGGGCCTGCGGTGCGGGCGCCTTTTACCTTGAGATCCTTCACGACGCCCTCGGGCGGACGATCGGAGACCTGGCGGCGACCCTGATCGTCGGTCCAGCTGTAGATCTGGCCGACGGCCGTTGCCGGCGCGCCGACCAGCAGCGCGACTGAAACCATGACGGCCGAGGCGGCCTTCAGACATGACATGCCTGCTCCCAGGGGGGCGGCCATCGGAAGCCGACGGCCGCAATGCGCGAGCGATATCCCGCTCGGCGCGGTGTTTGACGGACGGACCTTGCACAGGTTTGCAAAGGATTGCCAGACGACATGAAATCGTACCTGACCGGGGACAGTAATGCCGGCGCAGGCTGCGGTCAAACCACAACGTCACGATGCCGCCGCGGCATATTCCCGAATTGTTCCCGCAGGCGAGCCAGCCGTATAATCGCGGCTTTGGAAGGGTTCCCGGCATGCCTGTCGTACAACGCGCGCTGACTTTCGATGACGTCTCGCTGTTGCCTGCCCATTCCACGGTCCTGCCCCGGGAAGTCAGCCTCGCGACGCAACTGACCCGCCGCATCCGCCTCAACGTACCGGTCGTCTCCGCGGCGATGGATACCGTGACCGAGGCCCGCCTTGCGATCGCACTGGCACAGGCCGGCGGCATCGGCATCCTGCACAAGAACATGTCGCCGCGCGACCAGGCGCTGCAGGTCACCAAGGTCAAGCGGGTCGAGTCCGGCGTGGTGAAAGACCCTATTACCATCCCGCCCGACATGACGGTGGGCGAGGTGATGGCACTCACGCGCCAGCACAAGATCTCCGGCCTTCCGGTGGTCGAGGGCAGCCGCGTGGTGGGCATCGTCACCAACCGCGACCTGCGCTTCGAGACCCGGCTCGACCAGCCGGTACGCAACATCATGACCCCGCGCGATCGGCTGGTCACCGTGCGCGAAGGCGCCGGGCGCGAAGAGGCGAAGGCGCTGATGCACCAGCACCGGCTCGAGCGCGTGCTGGTGGTCGACGACAAGTTCAACCTGCGCGGCCTCATCACGGTGAAGGACATCACCAAGTCGGTCGAGCATCCGCTGGCCAGCAAGGACGGCCAGGACCGGCTGCAGGTCGGCGCCGCGATCGGCGTCGGCGACGGCACGCGCGAACGCGCGGCGATGCTGGTCGAGGCGGGCGTCGATGTCATCGTGGTCGACACGGCGCACGGTCATGCGCAGGGCGTGCTCGACACCGTGCACTGGGTGAAGGCGACCTACCCGGAGGTCGAGGTGGTCGGCGGCAACGTCGCCACCGCGGCCGGGGCGCTGGCCCTGGTCGACGCGGGTGCCGACGCTGTCAAGGTCGGTATCGGTCCCGGGTCGATCTGCACCACGCGCATCGTCGCCGGTGTCGGGGTGCCACAGATCACCGCGATCATGAACGTATCCGAGGCACTGCGCCCGCTCGGTATCCCGCTGATCGGCGACGGCGGCATCCGCTACTCGGGCGACATCGCGAAGGCACTGGCGGCCGGGGCGAATGCCGTGATGCTCGGCGGCCTGTTCGCGGGCACCGACGAGGCGCCCGGCGAGATCGAGCTCTACCAGGGCCGCTCTTACAAGTCGTACCGCGGCATGGGTTCGCTCGGCGCCATGCAGCAGGGGTCCAGCGACCGCTACTTCCAGGATGTCGAGGACGGCATCGAGAAGCTGGTGCCCGAAGGCGTCGAAGGCCGCGTGCCGTACAAGGGCAGCGCGCTGGTGGTCATCCACCAGTTGATGGGCGGCCTGCGCGCGAGCATGGGCTACCTCGGCTGCGAGTCGATCGACGAGATCCACCGCAAGGCGCAGTTCGTCGAGATCACCGCGGCCGGCGTGCGCGAGTCGCATGTGCACGACGTCACCATCACCAAGGAAGCGCCGAACTACCGTGTGGAATGATGTTTCGAACGATGTTTCAAGCGCCCCCGGCGCGGGCGGAGCACGATGACAGCGGCGAACCATGACTGCATCCTGATCCTCGACTTCGGGTCGCAGGTGACCCAGCTGATCGCACGCCGGGTACGCGAAGCGAACGTGTATTGCGAAGTGCATCCGTGCGACCTGCCCGACGCCGAGATCCGCCGGATCGCGCCCAAGGGCGTGATCCTGTCGGGCAGCCACATGTCGGCCTACGAAGCGTCGACCGACCGCGCACCGCAGGCGTTATTCGAACTCGGCGTGCCGGTGCTGGGTATCTGCTACGGCATGCAGACCATGGCGCAGCAACTGGGTGGCAAGGTCGAGAGCGGTGCCACCCGCGAGTTCGGCTTCGCCGAAGTACGCGCGCGCGGCCACACCTGGCTGCTCGACGGCATCGAGGACGCCCGCAACGCCGAAGGCCATGGCCTGCTCAAGGTCTGGATGAGCCACGGCGACAAGGTCACCGAACTGCCGCCCGGCTTCAAACTTATGGCCTCGACCGACAGCTGCCCGATCGCCGGCATGGCCGACGAGGCACGCAACTTCTACGGCGTGCAGTTCCATCCCGAGGTGACGCACACGGTGCAGGGCGCGCGTATCCTCGCGCGCTTCGTGATCGACATCTGCGAATGCGCCCCCGACTGGGTGATGAGCGACTACGTCGCCGAGGCGAGCGAGAAGGTGCGCGCGCAGGTGGGCAGCGAAGAGGTGATCCTCGGCCTGTCCGGCGGTGTCGATTCCGCGGTGGCCGCAGCGCTGATCCACAAGGCGATCGGCGACCGCCTGACCTGCATCTTTGTCGATACCGGGCTGCTGCGGCTGGGCGAGGGCGACCAGGTGATGGAGACGCTGAACCGCCACCTGGGCGTGAAAGTGATCCGCATCGACGCCGGGCCACGCTTCCTCGGCGCGCTGCAAGGCTGCGCCGACCCGGAAGCCAAGCGCAAGATCATCGGCCGCGAGTTCGTGCATGTGTTCCAGGAAGAAGCCGCGAAGCTGCCCAACGCGAAGTGGCTGGCGCAGGGTACGATCTATCCGGACGTGATCGAGTCGGCCGGGGCCAAGACGAAGAAGGCCACGACCATCAAGAGCCACCACAACGTCGGTGGCCTGCCGGACACGCTGCACCTGAAGTTGCTCGAGCCGCTGCGCGAACTGTTCAAGGACGAGGTGCGCGAGCTCGGCCTCGCACTCGGGCTGCCGCGCGAGATGGTGTTCCGGCATCCGTTCCCGGGGCCGGGGCTGGGCGTGCGCATCCTCGGCGAGGCGAAGCCGGAGTATGCGGATCTGCTGCGTCGCGCCGATGCCATCTTCATCGACGAACTGCGCAAGACTTCGCACGAGGGAAAGAGCTGGTACGACCTGACCAGCCAGGCCTTCGCCGTGTTCCTGCCGGTGAAGGCGGTCGGCGTGATGGGCGACGGGCGCACCTATGAGTACGTGGTCGCGCTGCGCGCGGTGCAGACCCAGGACTTCATGACGGCGCACTGGGCGCATCTGCCGCATGAGCTGCTCGGACGGGTTTCCAATCGCATCATCAATGAAGTGCGCGGAATTAACCGGGTCGTTTACGACATCTCGGGGAAGCCGCCGGCGACGATCGAGTGGGAGTAGGGGGTCTTTCAGGCGCCAACGGGATCAATCGAGGTCTATCGAGCCGCTCGATTCAAGCCATCGGTTGATGCCGGCTGTCGTGATCAGTATCCGGCAGCTTCAGCTTCAACCCACAG
>JBILGF010000264.1:0-5087 GCA_044351195.1 Burkholderiales bacterium | reverse complement strand
GCGTCGCGCCGCTGGCCACCGTGAGATGGCCCCCCGTCGCCTTGATCTGATACGGATCGACCACCGTCAGGCCGCCGTACCCACCACCCGTCCCGATCTCCAGCGCCTGCGCGTTGCGCAGGTCGAGGCTGGCTACCTCGCCGCTCAGCCGCCCGATACGATTGCCCTCGGCCTGCAGGTCGACATTCGCCGGGCCTGCCACGGCGTCGCGCGCCAGCACCAGCGCATCGGCCTCGAGCGCGCCGGCGCCGGACTCCACCACCTGGCCGGTGGCCGCGCGGCTCAGGAGCGTGATCGTGCCCTCGTGCGCCTTAACCCGCTGCGTAATGCGGATATCGCGCCCAGCCGTCAGCGCCAGCGTGGACTCCTCGCCAGCGGTGACCTGCGCGTCGATGCGCGCATCACGGCCCGCGCGGATGTCGATCTCACCGGCAGTGCTCGACACCCCGGCATTGACACGCACGTCCGAGGTCGCGCCGCCTGCCTCGATCGCAAGCGTGCCCGTGGTCGAGGCCACCGGCGCGTCGATGCGCACGCTGCCGGCACCTGCCGTGAGCGACACGCTGCGTCCGGACACGCCACCGCCCACGACCAGATCGCCGCTCGACTGGGTGACGGCCACCGCACCGGTCGTATCGATGCGGCCGCCGGAGGACTGCGTGAAGCTGCCATCGACCGTGAAGTTGCCGGTGCCGTTCACCGTACCGCCGCTCTGTGCGAACGCACCCGCCGAGGCCTGGGCCATGCTGCCGGCCAGTTGCAGCGTGCCGGCGCTCTGCGCCAGCGTGGTTGCCGACAGCGTGCCGGCCACCGACAGCGTGCCTGCGCTCAGCGACAGCGCGTCGGTGGTCAGCATGCCCGCGTCACCCACCGACAGCGTACCGCCACTCTGCGCGACGGACGCCGCGTTCATCGCCCCGTTCACGTTGAGCGTGCCGCCTTCCACCGCCAGCCCGCCGGCGAGCGTGGAGGCATGGGTCGTGCCGCGCACCGTCAGCGTCCCCGCCGATACGTCCAGTTGCGTACCCGCGCGCGTGTCGATCGACTCCACCGCGCTCATCGCGCTAACCAGGTCATGCCTCACCGCCGTGCCCGGCAGGCGCAGCGCCACCCGGTCACCCGACCCCGGCAGCGTGTCGCCGCGCCAGTTCGCCGCATCCGTCCAGCGCGTCGTGCCTGCACCACCGTCCCAGCAGATCGTCCCGCTCGGGCAACTCTCTCCGGTATGCGACAGCCGGAACACCGACGCCTGCGGGCTGCCCGTGCGCAGCAGGCCTTCTTCCAGCCCTGCCGGCAGGTCGCGCGTGGCGAAGGTGCCGGTTGCCGTGCCCGCCCGCACCAGGTCGAACGACTGGCCCGATGGCGTGAAGCCGTTGGCCAGCGTCGCCACCAGCGCACCACCCAGTGTCGCCGACCCGCCTACCTGCAGCTGGTCGTAGCCGTCCGCGCCCGAGCCCGCCGTCGCCCCGCCGATCGACAGCTTCAGCGTGCCGCCACTGGCGTTCACGAAATCGCGGTTGATCGACAGCGTGCCGGCGTTGCCGCTGGCCGCCAGCGGGCGCAATTGCAC
The DNA here is from genome assembly GCA_044351195.1 of Burkholderiales bacterium. Taxonomy (GTDB): domain Bacteria; phylum Pseudomonadota; class Gammaproteobacteria; order Burkholderiales; family CAIKXV01; genus CAIKXV01. Next base: position 3,517 of record JBILGF010000264.1, on the reverse strand, counting down.
CGTGCCCTGGTTGTCCAACCGCTTGCCTGCATCCAGTTCGATGCTGCCGCTGCCGGAGAGCGTCGCGCCGCTGGCCACCGTGAGATGGCCCCCCGTCGCCTTGATCTGATACGGATCGACCACCGTCAGGCCGCCGTACCCACCACCCGTCCCGATCTCCAGCGCCTGCGCGTTGCGCAGGTTGAGGCTGGCTGCCTCCCCGCTCAGCCGCCCGATGCGATTGCCCTCGGCCTGCAGGTCGACATTCGCCCCCACGGAGCCCCCGCGCACGATCACCAGTGAGTCGGCCACCAGCGGTGCCGTGGCGGTCTGGCGTATCGAGGCTCCGCTCTGCGAACTCGCCAGCGTGATCGCGTGTCCCGTCGCCGTCACGCCCGCTGTCGTGCCCCCCGCCAGGCTATCGACCGACCCGATCTCGAAGCCGGTGGCCGCCTCCAGGATGAAACGGCCCGCACTGCTGCCGGCGACCGTGCCGAACCGGTTGCCCGCCCGATCGGTCAGGTTGACCTGCCCGCCCGTCGACACGACCTCGAGGCCGTCCGCCTCGACGCCGGCACCGCCGGTGAACTGGGTGATGTCCCCGGACGCCCGCAGCCGGATCCGCGACCCGGTCGAATTCGGCGATGCATCGGTGTTCGTCGCGTTCAACGGTCCGAGCCCGAGCGAGCCGGTCGTCGATACATCCAGCACTACAGGCTCGCTGGCTGCGGTCCCGTTCACCGACAGTCCGCTCAGGTAACCGCCCGGCGCGTAAACACCGAACCCGGCCCTCAGGTCGACCGCGTTGTTGAGCCGGAACGCCTGCTGTGCCCGGCCCGACGCGTAATCGACGCGGTTCGCCGCGCGCAGGTCGACCGTAGCGCCGTCCACGCGCAGCACTCCTACAGATATCGGAGCCTCGGTGACGCCCGCCCCGTCGCGCAGGATCGACCGCTGCGCGATATCGCCGCCGGACAGGACCAGCCCGGAACCCCGCGCCCTGAGGTCGAGCGCCTTGGTGATGCGCAGGATGGACGGCACGATCGCCTGGCCAACGCCGGAGAGCGCCTCGCTGTCCCCGAGGACGATCCATGCAGCGTCGACCCGGCTCGACAACTGTTCCGGATCAAGGCGCAGCGAGGCGGTCGGCGAAAGGGTGCACTCGGATGCGGATGCACAGACCTCGAGCGCCCTGCCCGCCGTGGCGGGACGGAACTGGACGCGTCTCGGGGCGATATACGGATCGGAGTCCTGGACCCCTTCGCGGTTGCGAACCGTCGCCTGCAGGTCGATGCGATCGGCGGTCAGCACCACATCGCCGTTGCTGGCGTGGATTCCGCCGTTGCCGTCTTCGCCGACCCGCAGGCCTTCAGCCACGCCGCCGGCCTGCGCGACCGTGAGCCGCACATCGCCCCGCGGCGCGGCATTGCGGATGCCCGCGCCGAACGCGTCATGGTCGGACAGGCCGGCCTGCGCGCGCTGCGCGTCCGAGAGCGCTCCGCCCGGCTCGGCCGCGCCGAACAGGCCATCGCCGCGCCGGACGGTCACATCGCCACCAGTGACCGTCGGGCTTGCCCGTAGGCGTATCCCGTCGGAGCGGTAGAGCAGGAAGAACTCCGGCACCGCGGCGCGCGCGCCGTTGGCTCTCAGGTTGTAGGCGGACACCTGATCGGTGACTGCTGAAAACGGTATCCCGGCGCCATCGGCATCGGCCGAGCCCCCGTAAATACCGTTGAGCGCGAACAGGCGCAGCGCTGCTGCGCGCGCCGGGTCGCCCGGGTTCGGCTGGCGGATCGTCCCGCTGGTGGCCAGGGTCACTGCCGACAGGGGCGCGTTGACCACGCCCACCTGCAGGTCATGGTCGCCGAACACCGCGCCGCGCCAGGCGGCGGTCGAGGGCGAGGCCACACTGAGCGGTCCGTTCACGAAACTGATCGCCGAGCCCGATGTCGGCGCCTCGATGGACAGCAGGCCGGAGCCGACGTAGCCGATCCAGGACGTGTCGCCGGTGTCCGTCCACTCGACCCGTGCGGAGCGGTCACTGGCGTTGGGGATATTCACGCGCACCGCCGTGTGCAGCGGGTCGCCACTGATGCTGCGCACATCGATCGACCCGGTGGCCGAGGCCAGCGAGATCGACCCGCCCGACCCCACGGTCAGGCTGGGCAGATCGACGGAATCGCGGATGTCGCCCTGCGCGGCCAGCGCGAACCGCACGCCCGGAGCCTGGATGTCGCCGATCTCGACATGCCCCGCCCGGTTGGTCACGACCAGCGCTCGGTTGGCGTAGTCGGCAGGTGGCGAGGAGCCCTCACCCCCGACCCCGGCCACGGACACCCGTGTGGTGGATCGGTCCGGGGACAGGGCCGCCTGCAGCTGGTTGGTCGTCGTCCCGCCGAGGCCGGCCCAGGTCACGTACGCCTCGCCACCGCCGGTGCCCACCAGCACGGCCGCGGGCGCGACGAGGTTGTCCGCGTGGACACTGCGCCCGGCCAGCGACCAGACCCCGGGGGCCTGGGCGCGAAAAGCGGATTGCGGCTGCCCGATGTCGCCCCCGGCGTGCAGCGACAGGGCCCCGGTCACCGTCACCGGATCCTCGGCGCCGCTGGCCATCAGGATGTGGCCGGTGGCCCGCAGCGTGAGCGGCACGTCCGTGCCCGCGTTGAACACCGACTGCACCGAGAGGTCGCCAGCGGCCTGGGTGAACCGGACCGGCTGCGCCCCGGCATCGAGGGTGAATGCGCCTGCCTCGGCGGCGCGGTAGTCGACCCGGCGCGGAGCACTGTCGGCCACCCACTCAACCCGCAGATCACCGCCACGGGTGGTCAGGTCGAGCAGCGGGTTGGCCAGCGCGGTCTCGTTTGTGACATAGACGCCAGCGGTGGACGACCGGTTGTCCAGGGTCAGCACGCCGCTGCCGCTGCCGTTGTCGAGGCGAATCGCCAGCGGGCGACCGGCCGGGCTGCCGGTCGGAATGGGCCCGCCGATACCCTGGTCCGCTCGCAGCGTGAGGTTTCCCGCATTGATGCGCGGTGAGCCCGAACTGTGGTTGCGCAGATGCCCGGCGGTCTCGATCTGGAGCATGCCGGTGCCTGCGTTCACGTCGCGGGTAGCGACTCCGGTCGCCGCATCGGTGTTGACGAAGGTGATCGCCTGATAGGACTGCAGGTCGGGCGCATCGATGTCCAGCACCGAGTTGCTGCGACTGAACTCGAGAAGCCTCGAGCCCGCTCCACCGGCATGGCTGCGGCGCACATCGACATCCTGACCCGCGGTCGTCACGGTGAGCGCGAACGGAAGCCCGTCGTTGGCCAGACGAATGGACCCCGAGGCGGCCACATCGAGCGTCGACGCACGGGTACGCAGAGGGTCGCTGCCGCCCGCGCTCCCGATACGCCCGGTCGGCGCCCGCAGCACCAGGTCGCCCGCCTGCATCAGCGCGGTACCATCGGCATTGGCGATGTGGCCGCTGGCCGTCTCGATCCTCAGGCTGCCGCCGACCTCGATGTCGCCGCCCTCGACGTGCCCGTCGCTCGCT
>JBILGF010000263.1:0-5098 GCA_044351195.1 Burkholderiales bacterium | reverse complement strand
TCGCCGAGAGCAGCCACCTGTCCGCAGCAGGCAGCGGCGGCCGCGATGTCGTCCGCAGATATCGTGCTGCCCAGCAACGCCGCCTCCGCCTCGGGCACGCGTGTCGCCGTGGCGGCCACGCCGCCGAGGGTGATCGATACCCGGGTGGCATGGCCATCGGGATCGCGTTCGAGCAGGACGGCGACGGCAACGATCGCGAAGTCTCCGTGGCGGCGCGCGAACTCGAGGAAAGCCCAGCCATGTGTTGCAGACCACGGCGTGATGCGCACCTCGGTGAGGATCTCGCCGTCTTCCAGCGCAGGCGTCATCAGGTCTGCCGCGAACGCACGCATCGGCAGCTCGCGCCGTCCTGCGGGTCCGGCGATGGTCAGGATGGCGTCCATCGCCATCGCCACCATCGGTTGCTCGGCCGACGGATCGAGGTGGCACAGGCTGCCGCCGATGGTGCCGCGGTTTCGGGTCTGCCGATGCCCGACCCACTGCATCGCTTCGGCGAGCAGCGGCAGGCGTTGCTTCACGAGCGGGGAGAACTCGATATCGCGCTGGCGTGTCATCGCACCGAACACGATCTGGCCGCCGGCCTCGCTGATGCCGGACAGGCCCTGCACGCGGTTCAGGTCGATCACGTGTTCAGGCGCGAGCAGCCTGAAGTTGAGCATCGGCATCAGCGACTGCCCACCGGCGAGCAGCCGGGGCGAGGGCAGCGTGGTGGCCAGCGCCAGCGCTTCTTCAAGCGTGCGCGGCGCATGGTATCGGAACGGCGGGGCTTTCATGCGGGCCTCGTGTCGGGATCACTCCGACTTGATGTTGGCGGCTGCGGCCAGGCGCCTGTTGCGGTCGATGTCTGCGGCGAGCAGCTTGCGGGTGTCTGTCGCAGAACGGAAGAACGGCTCGAGGCCGGCGCCGGCCATGCGCTTCTGCAGCTCGGGATCCTGCAGCCCGACGCGCACGTCCTCTTCGACCTTGGCCACGATGCGGTCAGGCGTGGCCAGCGGCGCGAGGAAGCCGTAGTAGTTGTCCACCGAGAACCCCTTCAGCTCCGGTACGCCGGAATCGCGGAAGGTCGGGATCTCGGGGGCCAGCGGCGAGCGGGCCTGGCTGGCGAGCGCGATCGCGCGCAGCTTGCCCTGCTGCACGAACGGCAGCGCGGTGGCAAGCGTCACCGCGGCGATATCGAGCTGGTTGCCCATCAGCATGACGACGGCATTGGCGCAGCTGGTCGGGATGTGCATCGCCTGGGTCCTGGTGTCGAACTTGTAGGCCTCCATCGCGAAATGGTGTGTGCTGGCGAGGCCGCAGCTTGCGTAGTCGAGCTTTCCGGGCTGCGCGCGCAGCAGGTTGGTGAACTCCTGAAGCGTGGTCGCCTTGACGCGCGGGTTCACCACCAGTGCTACTGGCGCGGCGGTGGCGATGGCTACCGGCTTGAAATCGCGGACCAGGTCGAACGGCAGCTTGGACAGCAGGGCCGCATTCATGGTGTGCGTGGTGGCCACGACCAGCAGCGTATGGCCGTCAGGCGTGGCGCGGAACACCATCTCGGCACCGATGCTGCCGCCGGCGCCGGGACGGTTCTCGACCACCACGGTCTGCTTCCACATGTCGGCCAGCTTCGCGCCGATGATCCGTCCGGTGAGGTCGGCGCCACCGCCAGGCGAGAAGGTCGCCACCAGGCGCACCGGACGGGCCGGCCAGGCCGGTGCGGCAGCACCCGTGGCCGAGGTCGCGGTCTGCGCCTGCGCCGTGTGCGGCAGGGACAAGGCGGCGCCGATGCACAGGCCGATGGCAGCCGCGGCGGCCGGGATCGTTGACTGCCGGCGCGCGCGATGATGCCGGGTTGCTTCGGTGGCGAGGCGGAGGGGGTATGGAGTCGTCATGGTCAAGGTCCTGTCATCAAGGTCGTTGGCGGGTATGCAATCGGCATGCCACGGGCGCTCGCGATACCCGGATGCGCGGGCGGGCAGATGGGTTGCCGGATGGGTGACCGCATGGGTGGGTGTCAGGCGTGTCTAGGCTTCGAAGCGCATCGACAGATCCAGTGCGTGGACATCCTTGGTCAGATTCCCCACGGAGATCCGGTCGACGCCAGTGCCGGCAATGGCGCGGACGGTATCGAGGGTGATTCCGCCAGAGGCCTCGAGCTGCGCACGACCGGCAACGAAGGCGACCGCAGCGCTCATCCGGTCGACGGAGAAATTGTCGAGCAGGATCAGGGTGGCCCCCGCCGCGAGTGCTTCGGCCAGCTGCGCCTCGGTCTCGACCTCGACCTGCAGCGGCCTGCCTGGCGCGAGGCGCGCAGCCGCCTGCACCGCAGCGGTGATGCCGCCCGCGGCTGCGATATGGTTTTCCTTCACCAGCAGCATGTCGTAGAGCCCCATGCGGTGATTCGCGCCACCGCCGGCCAGCACGGCATACTTCTGCGCGAAGCGCAGGCCAGGCAGCGTCTTGCGGGTGTCAAGGATGCGCGCGCGCGCGCCCCGGATCTCGTCGACATACTGGCGTGTGCGCGTGGCCACGCCAGACAGCAGTTGCAGGAAGTTGAGCGCAGCGCGTTCGGCCGTGAGCAGCGAGCGCGCCGGTCCCGCGACCCGGCACAGCGCCTGGCCCGCATGGACCCGCTCGCCTTCGCCCGCGAGCCAGTCCACGGTCGCAGCCGGATCGACGCGACGGAACACGGCGTCAAACCAGGGCCTGCCGCACATGACCGCGGGCTCGCGCGCGATGACCCGGGCGCGCAGCACCGCACGCGCGTCGATCAGCGCAGCGGTCAGGTCGCCGCTGCCGACGTCTTCTGCGAGCGCCCTGCGGGCGTCCTCGTCGGCATGGTGCGCGACCAGCTCAGGCGTGAAACTCATGCATCCTCGTGCGTCGGATCGAACGGATCGGACTGCGGATTGTAATCAATTGCCCTTATGATCGGGCGACTGCCGGGTACAGGTCTGGCGACGCCGGCCGATAATATGGCACATGCTGGAAAGCGCGAGGGCCTCGATGTCTGACATCACGCATGTCGTATCCTGGGGACTGGGTACCGTCGCCGGGTTTGCCGTGCTGGCGGCCCTGGCCTTCCTGCTCCTGCGCGACATCACCCAGAAGCAACACACGATCCTGCGCAACTTCCCGGTAATCGGGCACCTGCGCTATTTCTTCGAGGACCTGGGCGAGTATTTCAGGCAGTACCTGTTCGCGGGCGATCGCGACGAGATGCCGTTCAACCGTGCCACGCGCGGCTGGGTCTACCGCCTGGCGAAGAACGAAGGTGGCGTGATCGGATTCGGGTCCACCTACGACCTGCGCCAGCCCGGCTCGATCCTGTTCGTGAATGCGCCGTTTCCGGTGCTCGAGACCGACCAGCTGCCGACGCCGCCGCTGGCGATCGGCGAGGGCGCCTGTCGCTATCCGCTGCTCGGCCAGTCGGTGGTGAATGTCAGCGGCATGAGCTTCGGTGCGATTTCGGCGCCGGCGGTGCGTGCGCTGTCCAGGGGAGCCCGGGAGGCCGGCTGCTGGATGGACACCGGGGAAGGCGGGCTGTCGCCCTACCACCTGGAGGGCGGCTGCGACATCATCATGCAGATCGGCACGGCCAAGTACGGCGTGCGCAACCTCGACGGAAGTCTCGACCGCGAGCGGCTGCGCGAACTCGGGCATACCGTCGCTGCGTTCGAGATCAAGCTGTCGCAGGGCGCCAAGCCGGGCAAGGGCGGGGTGCTGCCGGCGATGAAGGTGACCGAGGAGATCGCGCGCATCCGCGGCATTCCTGTGAACGTCGATTCGATCAGCCCGAACCGGCACCTCGATATCGCCGACATCGACCAGCTGCTCGACCAGGTGATGATGATTCGCGACCTCACCGGTCGTCCCTGCGGCGTGAAGACGGCAGTGGGCGGATCATCGTTCATCAGCGAACTGTGCGAGGCGGTGCTCAGGCGCGGGGTCGGCGCCGCGCCGGACTTCCTGGTGATCGACGGGGGCGAGGGCGGTAGCGGAGCGGCGCCGCAGGTGCTCGCCGATCACATGGCCCTGCCGATCACCGAGGCCCTGCCGTACGTGGTCGATGCACTCATCGAGGCCGGTCTGCGCGACAGGATCCGGGTGGTCGCCTCCGGAAAGCTGGTGACCTCGGCCAAGGCGGCCTGGGCACTGTGCGCCGGCGCCGATTTCGTCAACACCGCACGCGGCTTCATGATGGCGCTGGGCTGCATCCAGGCGCTGCGCTGCCACACCAACACCTGCCCGACTGGCGTGGCTACCCACAACCGCAGGTTGCAGCGCGGACTGGTCGTCGAAGAAAAGTACCTGCGCGTGGCGCACTACGCGCAGAACATGGCGAAAGAGATCGACATGATCGCGCACGCCTGCGGCGTGCGCCATGCGCGCGCGCTGCGGCGCGAACATGTGCGGATCGTGCAGGATGCCAATCGCAGCGTCGCGCTCGACATGATGTATCCCTATCCCCGGGCGGGTTCCGGTGTGCGCGGCGTGCTGCACGCCTGATCCGCGCTGCAGCAGGCGACCCTGTCGGAGACCCTGCTCGCGAGCCTGCCGGCGACCCAACAGGCGACTCAGCCGCGGGTGACCCACATGGCCAGGCCGATCAGCGAGGCGACCAGGAGAGCCGCGCCGATCAGCCCGCCGATGATCGCCTGGGCCGGCGTGATGGTGCTTGCATCGGCATCGAGATCCCGTGCCTTGCGGATACCAAGAAAGCTGCCCAGCACGGCACGGGCCACGGCAAACGTTCCCGCTCGCCCGGCAGGCGCAGCGACCGGAGGTTGCGGTTGCGGTGGGACGTTTGTCACTGGCGGCGGGCGCTGCGGTTCAGGCTCCATCTGCCGAGGATAGCAGACGGCTGTTCCGGTGCCGTGGCGAGCGCCGGTCTTGAAAGCGGGCTGGCTACCCCCATCCTTCTTCCTGTTGGCAATACTGCAGAGGACTCCACCGCCATGCGCTTCGACAAGTTCACCACCCGGTTCCAGGAGGCGTTCGCCGACGCCCAGAGTCTCGCGGTCGGCGCGGACGGCCAGTTCATCGAGCCCCAGCACCTGCTGCTGGCGCTGCTCGAGCAGCAGGACGGCGGCACCGCCGCACTGCTCGGCAAGGC
>JBILGF010000262.1:0-5108 GCA_044351195.1 Burkholderiales bacterium | reverse complement strand
GATCCGTTCAGCATGGTCGAGCGCGACGGGCGCCTGTATGGCCGCGGTGCAGCCGACATGAAGGGTTTCGTCGGCGTGGTGCTGTCCAGGCTGCCGTCGTTCATGAAGCGCGAACTGAAGACGCCGGTCCACTTCGCGTTCTCGTATGACGAAGAGATCGGCTGCATCGGCGTGCGGCGGCTGATCGCCGACCTCGCCGCTGCGGGCGTGAAGCCGTCCGCCTGCATGGTGGGCGAGCCGACCCTGATGCGACCGATCGTCGCGCACAAGGGCAAGCACTCCTGGCGCTGCAAGGTCCGCGGGCATGCCTCCCACTCGGCCTATGCGCCGCAGGGCGTGAACGCGGTCGAGGCCGCGTGCGAGATCGTCGCGTTCCTGAAGGCCTTGCAGCGCAAGTTCCGCGATGAAGGCCCGTACCTGCCCGAGTTCGACGTGCCGCACACCACCGTGCACACCGGCGTGATCCGGGGCGGCACGCAGCTCAACATCGTGCCGCACGAGTGCACGTTCGACTTCGAGTTCCGCTTCCTGCCCGGTGCCGACCCGGATGCGCTGTTCGACGCCGTGAAGGGGTATGCAGAGGGCACGCTGCTGCCCGAGATGCACCGGGTGCAGCCCGGTACCGGCTTCACCTGGGAACTGCTGTCCTCGATGCCCGGGCTCAACGTCGACGCAAACGACGAGATCGTCAAGCTGGCCCGTGCGCTGTCCGGCCTGTCGGATACCGGCGCCGTGTCTTACGGCACCGAGGCCGGACTGTTCGAGCAGGCCGGCATTCCGTCGGTGATCTGCGGTCCCGGCAGCATCGAGCAGGCGCACAAGCCAAACGAGTGGATTGCGCTCGACCAGGTCGCGCAGTGCGAGCGGTTCATCGATGGGGTGATCGATCGGGTCTCCGAATAGTCCGACGGATGACGTTGAAATGCATGTTTCCGGGCGGCACGGCAATTGCATGAAATCTGAGCCTTGCAACACAGGACGGTGGCCTGCCACGGACTGCCGTCTTTCCTGCGGACAGCGCGCGCTCTGCCAGGGGGCGCGCGCTGCACTGGCGCGCACCTCGCTGATGCGTTAGGGTGCACGCCGCCGCGAGCCCCTTCCTTCCTTCAGCAGCCAGGAGATCTCATGTCAGACACGCCCGTCCGCTCCCCGTCCAGCCCCGATTCCAATCGCCGGCGAATCGTCACCGGCGCCGCTGCGGCGGGCGCGGTGGCACTCGCCTCGCCGTTCTCCAACGTCCATGCCCAGGCACCGCGCAAGGTCGCGATGACGCTGCCCTGGATCGTCAACGGTTCCAACTTCTGGCCGGTGATCGGGCGCAACCGCGGCTACTTCAAGAAACGCGGCATCGAGCTGGAGATCTCGCGCGGCTTCGGATCCCCCGCGGCCACCCAGTCCGTAGCCAACGGCAAGTTCGATTTCGGTTTCGTGTTCACCCCCGGCATCGTGGTCAATGCCGCGCGCGGACTGTTCACCACGGCGGTGGCTACCGTCGGCTACGACTCGTTGATGGGCCTGGCCGTGCCCGAGAATTCGCCGATCCGGAAGCCGACCGACCTGGAGGGTCGCACCGTCGGCATGGTGCTTACCTCGGCCGAGGCGCCGTTCTTCAATGCCTGGCTCGACCGCAACAAGGTCGACGGCAAGAAGATCATCCGCCAGACGCTCGACAGCCAGCTGATCGAGCGCGCGCTGATCAACAAGCAGGTCGATGCGATCACCTGCATCGGCACCTCCAGCCTGCCGCTGTTCCAGTCGCTGGGCTTCGACACCCGCTTCATGGGCTGGGCACAGACCGGTCTCGATTTCTATTCCGGGCAACTCATCTGCCGTCCCGAGCTCATCGAGAAGGACGCGCCGTTCGTGCAGGCGATGGTCGATGCGTTCATCGAGTCGGTGGTGTTCACCCTGCGCAACCCCGAAGAGGCGATCGACATCATCGTGCGCGAGCAGCCCGAGATCGCTGCGGTGAAGAACGGGCGCGAGAACTTCGCGCTGGCGCAGGCGCTGGCGCACCACACGATGGTGGCGGACGAGGCGATCAAGGGCGGCCTCGGCATGGCCGACATGAAGAAGGTGCAAGGGATGGTCGAAGCGACGCTGAAGTTCGCGCTGAGCGATGGCAAGCCGTTCACCGCCGAGCAGATCGTGACCAATCGCTTCGCCGGCCGCACGAAACTGTCGGGCACGGAGTGGGACGCGATCCGGCGCAACACCGAGAAGGTCCGCAAGCTGCTGACCTCCTGAGCCGGCGATGCAGCCTGTATCGAGCATGAATGCGCAGGCTGCCGGAGGGGTGCCGGCTGCCGCGGCAGCCGGCGCAGGGGGCGTGGTCACGACCACGTCCGCGGACGGCTCGGTATCGGCGGCTCGCCGGCGCGCGAGCCTGCTCGCGCTGCGCCGGGTGGTCCTGCCGGTGCTTGCCGCTGCCCTGGTGCTGGCCGTATGGGAGGGCGGAACCCGCTGGGCACAGGTGCCCGAGGTGCTGCTGCCACCGCCCTCGGCCGTGTTCGACCGGTTGGTGAACGCGTTTCCGCTGCTGATGATGCACGCCTGGCCGACGATCTGGCAGAGCCTTGCCGGCTTCGCGATCGCCACCCTGCTGGGCATCACGCTGGCGACGCTGCTGTCGGCGTCGACCCTGATCCGCGAGACGTTGTACCCGAACGTGGTGTTCTTCCAGCTGATCCCGAAGATCGCGCTGGCGCCGCTGTTCGTGGTGTGGTTCGGGCTCGGTCCCGAAGCGCGGCTGTCGTTCTCGGTGTTCGTGAGCTTCTTCCCGGTGGTGATTGCCACCCTGGCGGGGCTCGACAACGTCGAGCGCGACCTGCTGCGGCTGTGCCGTGCGCTCACCGCATCGAACTGGCAGACCTTTGTCTCGGTGCGCCTGCCGCATGCGATGCCCTACATCTTCAGCGGCATGAAGATCGCGTCCACGTTCGCGATCATCGGCGTGATCGTCGGCGAGTTCATCACCTCGCGTGCCGGGCTTGGTTACCTGATCCTGTTCGCCTCCGCGCAGGCCGAGACCGCGCTGATCCTGGCGGCGATCAGCGTGCTGTGCGTGTTCGGGCTGGTTTTCTACGGCGTGGTCGCGCTGTGCGAGCGCTGGACGATCGAGCGCTTCGGCGACCGGCCGCGTTGATGGAGGCCGCGATGGAAACCCCAGTCAATCCCGCGCCGGTCATCGGCGGGGATCCGGCCGCTGCATGGCGCCATCCGCAGCCGATCGCGCCCGACCGCGATGCCGCCTACCTGTCGCTGCGCCAGGTGCGCAAGGTCTACCAGACCCGTACCGGCGACGTCGAGGCGGTGGGCATGGCCAACCTCGACATCGCCGCCGGCGAGTTCGTGTCCGTCCTCGGGCCCAGCGGTTGCGGCAAGAGCACCCTGCTGTCGATGGTCGGCGGGCTCGAGAGCGTGACCGAAGGCGAGATCTGGATCGAGGGCGCGCGCGTCACCGGGCCGCGGCGTGACTTCGGCTACATCTTCCAGGATCCGACCCTGCTGCCCTGGAAGAGCGTGCTCGACAACGAAGGCGAGGCGCATCGCCTGCTCGAGCGGGTCGGGCTGGGCGAGTTCAAGTCCAGGCGGCCGCGGGAGCTCTCGGGCGGGATGCGCCAGCGGGTTGCCCTTTGCCGCGGGCTGATCAACGATCCGCGCCTGATGCTGATGGACGAGCCGTTCAGCGCGCTCGATGCGATTTCGCGCGACGACATGAACCTCGCGCTGGTGCGCCTTTGGGACAGCTACCAGAAGACCGCATTGTTCGTGACGCACTCGATCCGCGAGGCGGTGTTCCTCGCCGATCGCGTGCTGGTGATGACCGCACGGCCATCGCGTATCGTCGCGGACCTGCGGCTGCCTTTTACCCGTCCGCGCGATGTCACGCTGCAGGACACGCCCGAGTTCAATCGCATCTGCGCGTGGTTGCGCGACCAGATCCAGGCCGGGTACGGGCGGGCGGCGCAGCCCTCAGGCGGATGATCGGCTCAGGTCCGACGGCGGCGGAGGGCGGCGATGCCGCGCGCTTCCTGCAGCCGACGACCGGGGCCTGGCAAGGCCTCCTGGCGGAGAACGAACTGGCCTGCGAGGTGCTGCCACCGTATCGCTGGCGCTACCCGGTACGGCTGCCCGATGGCCGCTGGCTGGAACTGCCGATCCGCGCACTCGGCTCGGATTGCGATCGCGCCGTGGCCTCGCTGATCCCCAACCAGGCCGCCTTTCCGGTAGTACGCGCGCTTGCCGATGCAATGACCCGGCTTGCACGGCCGCTTGCGGCCGACGTGGTGGTGGGCCCGCCCACGCTGGGCATGGCGCTGTCGCCGCTCGTGGCAGAGGCGCTGGGTTTCGAGCGCTACGTGCCCCTCGGCTACTCGCGCAAGTTCTGGTACAGCGATGCGCTGGCGCAGGACGTGCGCTCGCTCACCACCCCCGGCCAGGGCAAGAAGGTCTACCTCGATCCGAACCAGGTCCCGCTGGTCGCCGGCCGGCGCGTGGTGGTGGTCGACGACACGGTATCCAACGGCACGACCGTGGCGGCGGTGGCACGTCTGCTGGCTGCGGCAGGGGCCGAGTTGTGCGGCGTGGTGGTGGCGATGCGCCAGGGCACGGGATGGCAGTCGGTGGCAGCGACGCTCGGGGTGCCGATACGGGGCGTGTTCGATACGCCGCGGCTGCGCTGGGGTGGTGATGGCTGGTATCCGGAGGGGTGACGCGGGGCGGGAGATGTCGGGGTGCGTGCATCGGGTCGTCGACCTTTCAGCGTTGGTGCCTTGACGCGTACACCGGGTCGCTGACCTTTCAGCGTCGGTGCCTTGACGCGCGCATCGGGTTACCGACTCCGCTCGTGTCCCCCGGCGCCGGCCGGCCATGCGGCCGCCCGGCACCTCCTCCTTTACCTCGCTGCGTCGGCAACCCGATGCACGCGTCTGCTCGACCACCGTGCCGCGGCCCGAGGCGCAGGGCCGTGCGCCGGAACCTGCGTCGAGCGAACGCCTGCAGGCGGTACGGGTCCGATCGGCGCCTGGCACCTCGGCTGATCGCGGTGATGGGACACCTTGCGCAGCGAGGTAAAGGAGGAGCCGCCGGGCGCGGTCACGCGCTCG
>JBILGF010000020.1:0-15644 GCA_044351195.1 Burkholderiales bacterium | reverse complement strand
GGTGAACGGATCGAGGCGGATCTCGTCATCGACATCCTGCCGATACAGCGCGAGCCGGGCACCGGCCACCTGGGCCGTGTAGTCGAGCCCGACCTCGCCACCGGTGGCCACCTGCGGGCGCAGGAACTGGAACGCCTGGGTGAAGGTGGCCGTGGTGCCGTAGATCTCGTCGATGTTGGCGAAGCGGAAACTGCGCCCGGCCCGGCCCAGCGCCGACCAGCCGCCGCCCAGCGACTGGCGTACCCCGAGATCCCAGGCATGCTGGTACAGCGACTGATTGCCGGCAGGGGCGCCGGATCCGCCCGCGCCCCCGGGCGCACCCGGATCGTGGCTGTCGGTCGCGCTCGATGTGTAGCGCTCGCCGCGCAGCCCGGCGGTCACCGTCGTACCGGTGCTGGGGAAGGTCGCCGTGCTGGCGAGATAGACCGCGGCGTTGTCCTGCGACGCATCGACCGTGTTCGCCGGCCGCCCGATGTTGCCCGGCAGGTTGGTCGATGCAAGGCGGTAGTCCCAGCGGTACAGGTCGATGCCGACGGTGGTCGACACGCGGGCCGGCCCCAGGGCATGGAGGAAACGCACGCGCGGCGTGATGGACAGCACGGACAACTCGCGTTCCGAATAGTTCGGGAAGCCGCCGAAATCGAAGTAGGCATCCTGCTGCTTGTTGCGCCAGCCGACCCCCAGGTTGAAGTCGCCGGACTCGAGCACCCGTTCGAAGTCGACGCTGGCCCGCGCACCGTCGCGCACCGCGTAGTCGAGCGGCGTCGTCGTGCCGCGCGGGTTTGCCTCCAGCTGGTTCACGCCCGCCGAGGGCTGTACCTGGCGGGCGCCGGGCAGGCGATTCATCTGCCGGTCCAGCGACAGGCGGGCGGTGACGGTGTTCGGCCCGTCGCGCCAGCGCAGGTCGGCCTGGCCGATGTCCACCGTGCTGCCGCCGTTGGCCCGCCAGCCGTCGGTCTCCTGGTGGGTGGCATACAGCCGCAGGGACAACGGCGCACCGCCCAGGTTGCCGTTGAACGTCTGCGAACGGGTCGACAGGCTGCCCGCCTGCAGCGCCAGTTCGGCGGATCGCTCGCCGGCAGCGGGCATGCGCGTGATCACGTTGATCACGCCGGCCGATGCGCCCGCGCCGTACTGCACCGCACCGCTGCCACGCAGGATCTCCACCCGTTCGACTGCGCTCAGCGGCAACGTCGACCAGGACACCGCCGACAGGTCGGTGTCATTGAGCGGCCGGCCGTCGATCAGCACCAGCGTGTTCTGTCCGGCGACCGCGCCGAAGCCGCGCAGGTCGACCGTGGTGCCGGATGCACCGCCGCCATACAGCTCGCGTACCGCGAGGCCCGGCTGCAGGGCCAGAAGCTCCGGCAACGTGCGCGCCGGCGTGTTCGCGATCTCCTCGCGTGGAATCACGCTCAGGTTGACCGGCCGCTCGCCGGCCGGCTCCTCGAACCGGGTGGCGGTGACCACGACCTCGCGCAAGGCAACCGCCATCGGTTGCTGGATCGGTTGCGCGCCCGGCGCACACGGCACGAGGCAGAGCGCCGCGGCCGACAGTGCGGCGGCGGGGCGGGGGTTGATGCGTTTCATCTGCATGCTCCTGGCAGCGGCGCGCCCTCCGCACGCCGGTATCCGACGGCGGGCCCGCAGGGAACATCCGGGTCGATCCATGCCGGCCGTTCAACCGCAGCCTGCTGCGGGCACGCCTTCAGGTCGACCGGTCGCCACCCGCAACGGTCCGCTGCCGACCGCTGCCTGCCCCGAGGTCAGGCAACCGGGCAGCGATCTTCGTTCCTGGCCGGTCTCCGGGCTCGCGAGTCTTGACATGCCGCCTTCCCATGGTCATCCCACAGTGGCGTACTGGCATGCCCGCACTCGCCTACCGTTGCGGGGGCAGCACCGGCATCACGGCCGATCACCCGATCGCCCATTCACCGGTTTCCCGTTCAACCCCACCGTGGAAAACGGCAGGGCACCTGGAACCTGAATTCAGTATATACGCATGCACCGCTTTGACGCACGGTGCGGGATTCCCCTATAGTCAGATCATGGATCTCGATCTGAAGGGTCTCGAAGAGCGCGTCGCGCAACTCATCGCGCTGAGCATGCGGCTGCGTGCCGAGAACGGCAGCCTGCGCCAGCAACTGGTCATCGCCCACAACGACAACAAGCAGCTCGCCGAGCGCGTCGAAGCGGCGCGCCTGCGCGTCGAGGCCCTGCTCGATCGCATGCCCGGTGCCGCGGCGCGTACTGCCGACTGACGCGCCCTCCACATCGATCGACATCCGGGCACACGACATGACTGAAGGACGACTTTCGGCGGACGGCAAGGCACTCGAGGTGACCATCCTGGGTCGCGAGTTCCGCATCGCCTGTCCGCCCGGCCAGGAACAGGAACTGCTCGACGCGGTGACCTACCTCGACAACAAGATGCGCGACATCCGCGATGGCGCCAAGGTGATGGGCGCCGAGCGCGTGGCGATCATGGCCGCGCTCAACATCGCGCACGAGCACCTGACCACGCGCGTGGCCGGCCCGCTCGATGTGTCGGAACTGCGCCGCCGGGTGGCCGTGCTCAATACGTCGCTGGACGAAGCGCTTTCCGAGCAGGACAAGCTCTTCTAGTGGTGTAGTCTGTACCTGCCGACCGTGACAGCGATCGGCGTAACGCCAGTTCAATCCCCTGTGGTGCCGCCCGGATCCGAATCTCTTGAACCAATGCGGTAACTACGGTTGCCGACCTGCAGAGCGCGGTGTGCGCGTCCCACGCCGGACGTACCTGATGCGCTCGGAAGGCGACCACTCTTGAACCTGATGGTTCAAGACTCAGGTCCGGATGGTATCCGCAGGGGTCCCCCATTCAGCAACAGGGTGGGACGTTGACCTTCGACGTCGACGCACGGCCTGGCCTGTTCCGTTTCGAACCTGCCGCCACCGCGCTCATCGTGATCGACATGCAGCGCGACTTCATCGAACCCGGCGGCTTCGGCGAGACGCCGGGCAACGAGATACTTCCAGCCGTCGCCGCGGCAGGCTGAAGGCAGGCGTCGCAGACCCTGGATCACGCCCCGGGCGCGTCGTCGCTGCCCTTCCCGCCCGGGTCTAATGCCAGCCAGTACCGGGTGCCGCGCAGCATGCCAGTACGCCATAGTGCTCCCAGCGCGACCAGTTCGACCAGGTCGCGCCGCGCAGTCGCCGGGGGCGCCCCGGTGATGCTCTGGTAGTTTCCTGCAGACAGGCCGCCCCTGAAGCCCTCCGGCCCTTCGCGAAACATGCGCAACAGCGCCTTCTCCTGCCGCGGATTGATCTGGCCGCGCAGACGATCGAACAGTCTTGCCTTGGCGATCAGGAACTCGAGCCAGCGCAATGTATGCCCCTGCGCAGACAGGACAGTGTCTGCGAACCAGCCGAGCCAACGGTCTGCCTCCAGCGCCTTGTTGGCAAGCTCGAGCTCACGGTAGTACTGCTGCCGCTGCCGCTCGATCATCAGCGACAGTGCGACCAGGCTGGGCTGCCCCGTTCCCTGGGCGAGCGCCTTCTCGGCGATCGCCCGGCCGATCCGACCATTGCCATCTTCAAAGGGATGGATGCACTCGAAGTACAGATGGGCAAGCCCGGCCCGCGCGAGGGCCGGCAAGGCTGCAGGTCCGCCCGGTGCGGTATCGTTGAACCATTGACAGAACAGCGCCATCTCGGCGGGCACGGCGTCGGCGGGCGGCGCTTCGAAGTGGACCTTCGGCGTATGGATGGGCCCTGACACTACCTGCATGGGCTCTGAACCGGACCGCCACTGCCCGACCTGGAGATCGGTCCGGCCCTGCAGGAGCAGCCGGTGCCACGCGAAGAGCATGTCCTGAGTGAGCGGGGATGCATGGCCGCGATAGAGATCGACCAGCATCTCCGCGATGCCCCGCTCGGCCGGGGCGACACGGCGCGCATCCACCTGCAGGCCGAATTTCCGGCGCAGCGACGACTGCACGCTGTCGCGATCGAGCAACTCGCCTTCGATCTCGGAAGTCTTCAGCGCTTCGGTACTGATCAGCTCGATGACCAGTTGCAGATGCTCGTCATCGGGCAGATGGCGGACAGTACCGACGACGACCCCGGCGCCCTGCAGGAACGCAGCCTCCCGGCTGGCGAGCACTGCCGTCTGGAAGCGGAAATGAGGCCATTGCGGAAGCTGCCAGTTCCATCGCATGAGCGATAGCCTAGCATTTTATCGCTCACGAAATTAAGGAAAACCGGGCGATAACACGACACGGACCAGGTCCTTCCGGACGTTCCGTCGCGCGCGTGGCTTCAGCCCGCGCTCGGTCACGAGGTCCAGCCGAGTCCAAGGGGCAGGCGACAGGCCTTTGATGGACGACGCCTTCCGGCCGTTGCCGCGCCGAGTCGATATACTTTGGAGCATCGTATTTACAGTCCCACCCATGCGCCACTGGCTGATGAAGTCCGAGCCCGATGTCTTCGGCATCGACCACCTCGCGAAAGAACCGGGCCGCACCGCCGCCTGGTGGGGCGTGCGCAACTACCAGGCGCGCAACTTCATGCGCGACGACATGGCGGTGGGCGACCTCGCGTTCTTCTACCACTCCAGCTGCGCGCAACCGGGTGTTGCCGGCATCATGAAGGTGGCACGCAAAGCCTATCCCGACATCACCCAGTTCGATCCGGCCAGCGAGTACTTCGATCCGAAGTCCACCCCCGAGGCGCCACGCTGGATGAACGTCGACATGAAGCTGGTGAAGAAGACGCGGCTGGTCCCGCTGTCGGAACTGCGTGCCCATCCCGGGCTCGCCGGTCTGCGCATCCTGCAGCGGGGCAACCGGCTGTCCATCACGCCGGTCGAGCCGGCTGAATGGGCGTTCATTGCCGGGCTGATCGACAGGGAAGACTGAGCAATGCCGGCACCCTCGATTCCGCCGGACCGGTTCCGGGCCGGTGGGGCCCTGTTCGCGGTCCTGTGCGCAGCCCTGGCAGCAGCCGTGTTCGCGCTCTATTTCCGCTCGCTCGACAACCCGCTGGTGTTCGATGACCGCCCGCTGATGGCACCGGCCGTGCTCGGCCGCTATGCCGAGTCGATGTTCGCCTTCGACCTGCGCTGGTTCTCGTATGTCACGCTGGGCTGGACATGGTCACTCTTCGGCGACAGCCTGCCGGCGCACCGCACGATCAACCTGGTGCTTCACTCGGCGACCTGCATCGCACTGTTCCAGCTGTTGCGCGAGGTGTTCGATCGCGTGCTGCTGCCCGTCCGGGACGCACCCGGCCGGTTGCCGGGCATGAACGACTGGTCCGACGATGCGCCGTTCTGGTACGCGTTCGCCGGCGCGCTGCTGTTCGCGGTTCACCCCGTCACCGTGTATGGCGTCGCCTACCTGGTACAGCGCAGCATCGTGATGGCGACGCTGTTTTCCATCCTGTCGCTGCTGTGCTTTCTGCGCGGCATGGCGAGCCGCCGCGCCAGCTGGCATCTTGCGGCTGCGCTGTGTTATTTCATCGCGCTGTTCTCCAAGGAACATGCGGTGATGCTGCCCGCGGTGGCGCTCGCGCTCGCAGTGCTGGTCGATGGCGCGCGGCACGACCGCGCGGCGGCCGACAGCGCTGCCCTTGCCGGCGGCGTGTCCCCTGCAGCACCCGTGCGACAGCCCGTAACGCAGCCCGTAACGCAGCCCGTAACACAGCCCGTAACACAGCCCATCCGGCAGCCCATCCCACAGTCCATCCGGCAGCGCCTCGGCGCGGCCCTTGCCGCGCTGCTGCCGCTGCTGCGTTCCCTGTGGCTGCCGATCCTCCTCTACGCGGCCATCGCCGTGTTCGTGATCGCCCGCACACGCGGCATCCTCGGGGCGCCCTACGAACCGTGGGTCGCCGAGATGCTGGCCGAGGTCGATGGCGCGCGACCCCAGCTGGCGGTCGAGAACGTCTATCCGCTGTCGGTCATGACCCAGCTCTGGCTGTTCTTCGGCTACCTGGGCCACTGGCTGCTGCCGAATCCGGCCTGGATGTCGATCGACCTGCGCCCCGCCTTTGCCCGATCGCTCGCCGACTTTCCCCAACTGCTCGGCCTGCCGCTGTTCATCGCCTACGCCACCCTCGCGACCGGGATGCTCCTGGTCGGGCGTACGCTGCGGCTGCTCGGGTTTGCCATGCTTGCGCCATTGCTGTTGTTCAGCACCGAGCTGTCGACCGTGCGCCTGCAGGAACCGATGGTGCTGTACCGCAGCTACCTGTGGATGTTCGCGCTGCCTGCGGCGCTGCCGCTGCTCGGCCACCTGCTGCAGACTCGTGCCGCCCTCGCGCTGCTGCTGGGCCTGGCCCTCGTGCTGTGCATCCCGGCATCGAACCGCCTGGCCACGTTCGAGACCTCGTATCGTCTCTGGGACGATGCCGTGAAGAAGCTCGACCCGCCCTGGCAGCTGGGTGCCGAACGTCCGTTCATCGTGCGCGGGCTCGAGCACCTGCGACTCGGCCGCGCGTCCGAAGCACTTTCGGACTTCCAGCAGGCGATTGCCATCGCACCCAGCGAGTACAGCGCCAACCTCAACGCGGGGGTTGCGCTGATGCAGGCAGGCCGGGCCAAGGAGGCGCTCGGTCATTACCGTCGTGCGTTCGAGCTCAAGCCTGCGAGTGCGGAACCCGCGGCCAATGCCGCGGCGGCGCTGCTCGCGCTCGGTGAGGTGAAGGGCGCAGCCGTGGCGGCCGGACAGGCTGCTGCCCTTGACCCGAAGAACCCGATCGCCTGGTCCAACCTGGGCCTGGCGCGCCTGCAGCTGGGCCAGACCGAGCAGGCGCGCGAGGCGATCGACCGCAGCCTCGCACTGCGCCCGAACGATGCCAGCACGCTCGCCGCCAGTGCCACGCTCTGGGCGGCTGCCCGGCAGCCCGACCGGGCCATGGCCGACCTGCAACGCGCCGTCGAAGCCAACCCGCGCTCGTCGTCCAGCCACTACAACCGTGGCACCCTGCATGCCCGGATGGGGAATCTCGATGCCGCACTGCGCGACTTCGATCGTGCGATCGAGCTCGACCCGCGCTCGCGCGAGGCGCTGGCCAACCGGGCGACCGCACACTTCATGAAGGGTAGCGGGGAGGCTGCGCTCGCCGACCTCAACCGCCTGGTCGCGCTCGACCCGCGCGACCCGCGGGCGCTGGCCACGCGCGCGCAGGGCCTGGCGCGCAGCGGTCGTCCGGTCGACGCCCTGGCCGATATCGAGACCGCATTGAAACTGAGCGAACGCAGCGGCGACCTGTGGATGACGCGCGGGCTGCTGCTGGCCGACCTGCAGAAGCCGGCCGAGGCGAAAGAGAGCTTCCGCAACGCCTGTTCGCTCGGCCTGCGCGAGGCATGCTCGCGCTGAGCGCACGCCGAGCGGCGCGCGCCCCGCGTCAGACGATGCCGTCTCGCCTGAGCCGTTCGATGTCCTCTGCGCTCATCGACAGCCGCTTCGCCAGCACTTCGGCGGTGTGCTGGCCGAGCGTTGGCGGGGGCACCTCGTAGCTGATCGGCGTGGCCGAGAAGCGCATCGGGCTCGCCACCATCGGCACCGTACCGGCAGTCGGATGCGGCACGTCGATGCGCATGCCGCGCGCGACCACCTGCGGCTCTTCGAACACCTGCTTCAGGTCGTTGATCGGGCCGTTGGGCACGCCGGCGCCATCCAGCGCAGCCACCCAGTCTTTCGTCGTGCGCTTCGCGAACACCGCATCGAGGGTCTCGGTGAGTGCCACGCGGTTCTCGACCCGCTTGCCGTTGGTCGCGAAACGCGCATCGGACGCCAGTTCAGCGCAACCGGCCACGTCGCAGCACCTGCGGAACAGGTTGTCGTTGCCACAGGCCAGGATGATCGCGCCGTCGAGGGTGCGGAACGTCTGGTAGGGCACGATGTTCGGATGGGTGTTGCCCAGCCGCACGGGCGCCTCGCCGGTAGCCAGGTAGTTCATGCCCTGGTTCGACAGGAAGGCCACCTGGGTGTCGAGCAGGGCCATGTCGATGTACTGGCCGCGGCCACTCACCGCGCGATGCGCGATCGCCGCGCAGACCGCGATCGAGGCATACATGCCGGTCATGATGTCGACGATCGGCACGCCGACGCGCTGCGGGCCGCCGCCGGGCAGGTCGTCGCGTTCGCCGGTGACGCTCATCAGCCCACCCATGCCCTGCGCCATGAAGTCGTAGCCCGGCCGGTCCTTGTACGGGCCGGTCTGGCCGAAGCCGGTGATCGAGCAGTAGATCAGCCCGGGGTTGTCCTTCGACAGGTCGTCGTAACCCAGGCCGTAGCGCGCCAGGTCGCCGACCTTGTAGTTCTCGAGCAGCACGTCCGACTGCGCAGCCAGCCGGCGCACGATCTGCTGCGCCTCGGGCTTGGACAGGTCGAGAGTCACCGACTGCTTGCCCCGGTTCGCACAGACGAAGTAGGCCGCCTCGGCGGTGTCGTTGCCAGCCGCATCCTTGATCCACGGCGGGCCGAACGCCCGTGAATCGTCACCCTTGCCCGGCCGTTCGACCTTGGTCACTTCGGCGCCGAGGTCGGCGAGGTTCTGCCCGCACCACGGCCCGGCGAGCACGCGGGTGAGGTCGAGCACGCGGATGTGCGACAGCGGACCAGCCAAGGAAGCCTCCTTACAGGGAAGCGGATGTTAGCACCGCGTGGGGTCAGGCTCCACAGGGTCAGGCCCCAGGGTCTGATCCCAGGGCGGCAGCGAAGGCGGAGGCGAAGCGGGCGCTGTCGTGCAGGCGGCTCGCGGCGAGCTGGTCGCGCAGGCGCTGGCGGCTGGTGGGATCGGCGAGCGCCTGGTGGGCGGCGGCGCGGGCGGCGGCGACATAGGCGTCGCGATCGTGGGCGATCCACTGCGGGCAGCCAGCGGCGGTGAGCAGGCTGGCGCCGACGCGGCTTGCGTGCCGGTCGCCGACGAGGGTCACCACCGGCACGCCCATCCACAGCGCCTCGCAGGTGGTGGTGGTGCCGTGGTAGGGCCAGGTGTCGACCGCGACGTCGATGCCGGCATAGCGGGACAGGTGGCCGGGCACGTCGGTGTCGCGCGGCAGGCACTGCAGCCGCGACGGATCGATACCGCGGACCTCCAGCGCCGCGCGCAGCCGCGCCTGCACGCCAGGCTGTTCCAGGCTGCCCGCCTTCAGCGTGAGCAGCGACCCAGGCTCGGCGGCGAGCAGCGCGCACCAGAGGTCGAGCGTCGACGTGGAGATCTTCTGCAGGTTGTTGAACGAGCCGAACACGATCGGCCCGCCCTCGCGCCCCGCACGATCCATTGCCACCGGCGGCGCATCCGGCGGCGGCCGATGGCAGACGAAGCAGCCGTCGATGCGCAGCAGCCGCTCGCTCGCCAGCGCCTGGGTGGCCACGTCGTCGGGATCGGTGATCGCATCGACCAGGCGCACGTCGACCGCCTCGAGCCCGGTCGTGTTCGGATAGCCGAGCCAGGTCGCAAGCCGCGGTGCCGGCCGGCGCGCGAACATGCCCAGCCGCTGGCCGGCACTGTGGCCCGACAGGTCGACCAGCAGGCCGATGCCCTGCTCACGCACGCAGTCCGCCGCGGCCGCGTCGTCCAGCGCGGCGATCGCATGCCAGCCGTCGCTGGCCGCCTGCAGCCGCGCGCTCATCGTGTCGTGAAGGGTCGAGTTCGTGAAGCAGTGCACCTCGAAACGTTGGCGATCGAGCGCCTCGAGCAGCGGCAACAGGAACCACGCGACCGAGTGGGTACGCAGGTCGGCCGAGACGAAGCCGATCCGCAGCCGGCCGTCGCCCGGGCGAGACGGCGCCGCCAGGCGCTTCGCTGGCCTGGCGGCCACGGTATCGGTAGCGGTAGCGGTACCGGCCGCTCGACCGCCGCTGCGCCGGGCGCCGTCCGGCACGCCTGCCGCCGCGTCGCCCATGCCCGCCGCCATCTGCGCCAGCGCTCGATGCATCCGCGCGACCTCCTGCGCCGGGACTGCATCCGAATAGTTCAGCGTGAACAACAGGTTCTGCGCGGCCTGTGCATGCGCCGGATCGAGTTGCAGCACCTGCCGGAATGCGTCGATCGCCGCGTCCACATGCCCCAGCTGCAGCCGCTGGTTCGCCAGGTTGTAGCGGATTTCCGCGCTGTCCGGATCCAGGATCGCCGCGCGCTCGAACGCGTCCAGCGCCTCGTCGAGACGGCCGAGGTCGTGCAGCGCATTGCCGCGCCCGTTATGCAGCGCGGCCACCCCCGCATGCGCTGGCAGGATGGCGTCGAACACCCGCAGCGCCTCGCCGGCGCGCGTCTGCCCGACCAGCAGGCTGCCCAGGTTCAGCGCCGAAGGCAGGTGGCTGGAGGCCTGCGCCAGCACCGTGCGCCAGGCCGCCTCGGCCGCGTCTGGCTCGCCAGCGCCATGCCGCAGGTTGCCCAGGTTGAACCGCGCCTCGACCAGCGCGGGCTCGAGGGCCAACGCCTTGCCGAACGCATCGATCGCAGCCGGTGTATCGCCTGCTGCTGCGCATACGACGCCCAGATCGTGCAGCAGCCGCGCATCGCCAGGCGCCAACCTGACCGCGCGCACGAGGCTCTCGACCGCATCCCGGTGCCTGTGGAGCGCCGACAGCGCAAGCCCGAGGTTGGAATGCGCAGCAGGGATATCCGGCCGCAGCGATACCGCCTTCTTCAGGATGGCCGCTGCCTCGCCCGGCGCCCCGGTGTTCAGGCAGGCCAGTCCGAGGTTCACCAGCACGTCGGGCCTGCGCCCGTCCAGTTGCCGGGCCTGCTGCAGCAGGTCTCTGGCATCCGTCCACCAGCCCGAGCCGATCGCATGCATCGCCTGCTCGAGCAGTGCGGTGACGGGATCCTGGATCATGCCGGACATTGGAAAAGAAAAAACGGGCGCCCGAAGGCGCCCGTCTGCTTCAGCCGTTACGTCTCGCTTGTGGCGATCAGAACCGGGTGACGATACCCACACCGTAGGCGGTGACATCCATACCGGTGCTGAAACCGTTCGCGCCGGCACCGGAATGGTCGACACGGCCGTTACGATCGTTGTCGATCAACGAGTAGAAGCCGTAGACTTCGGTGCGCTTCGACAGGGCGTAGCCGTAGCTCAGACCGTAGATCTGGGCGCCCGTGTCGCCGCCTGCAGCCGCCACGGTACCGAGGGCGGCCTGGACTGCGCCTTTGGAGTCGCCGGCGTTCTGGTACTGGGCGCGGAAGCGATGCATCCCCATCGAGTACTGGGCACCGATCAGGAAGTTGTCGCGCTTGGTGTCGCCGCCGGTGGCTGCCTCGTAGTTGAGACGGCTGTAGGCGCCCTGCACCAGCAACGGACCCGAGGTCCAGCTGCCCGAGACCAGGATCGCGTCGTCACCCGCACCGCGTGCGGCCGCGCCGGCGCCGACCGTGCGGAAGTCATTGTGCTTCGTGTAGGCCAGGCCGGCACGGAACGGACCGCCGCGCCACTGCAGGGAGATACCGAACTCGTAGGGGTCAAGCTGGGGGGTGACGCCGCTCGTGGCGCTCCGGTCTTCGTTCGCCTGATACTGCGCTTCGACCGTGAAACCGCTCATCGTCGGCGAGATGTAGGTCAGCGAGTTGGTGATGCGATTGCTGAAGCGGCGGTCGGCGCCGTTGTTGGTCATAACCGGCTCCATGCCTTGCGGGCCGGTGAGACCCATGTTCATGGAGTTGTTGATGCCCAGCACGCGCTTCATCGGGCTGTCGTGGTTGCCCAGCATGACCTGACCGAAGCCGCCAGCGAGGCCGACGAACGTATTGCGGCTGCCCCAGGTGTTGGTGGTGCCGGTGCCATCGCCGCCGCCGACGTTCTGCTCGACCTGCCAGATGACGCTCATACCGCCACCGATGGCTTCAGCGCCACGGAAACCGATGAAGAACGAACCCGGGCTGCCGATGCGGTTGCGACGCTGGGAGTCGGCATTCGTGCCTTCACCGTTGCCGCCGATGCTGTAGAGCTCGGTCTGCAGCGTGCCGTAGATGGTGACGTTGGCTGCCGGGGTCTGCGCAAACGCGACCGGTGCTGCGAAGGCCGATACGACTGCCGCCGCGATAAGTTTCTTTTTCACAGTAGAGCCTCCTGAAATGCATCGAAGTTGTGGATGCCGACGCACCATGGTTCGTCGTCATTCGACCGCTTTCAGGCGGCCTGACATCCAGACCTTCCCAGAACTGAGAAGTGTCGTTATTGTGCCGACCGAATCCGGCGATCCACAACGTCTGTGTGCGGTCCAGCCGCCTGCCGACACAAAATGTTGCTAAAACACAACACGAACTGAGGGCTGCACCGCCGCGCGGACGTACCGCCCGGCGCAGCCCCTGAAGGAGGCGCGGATGAGCAGCACCAGCAGCGACACAGCCGTCACGCCGGGCGCCGCCCGGGAAATCACGCTGATTCCCGGCGACGGCATCGGCCCCGAGGTGACCGCCTCGGCGCGGGCGATCGTCGAGGCGAGCGGTGCCCGGTTCGACTGGGATGTGCAGCCGGCAGGCCTGGCCGCGCAGGCGGATGGATCGCCGCCGCTCGGCCCGGCGGTGTTCGCGTCGATCGGGCGCACCGGGCTGGCACTCAAGGGGCCGACCGGCACCCCGTTCGGCGTGCCCTACCGAATCGAGGTCGGGCCGCACCGCGCGAACCCGAACACCGAACCCCGGGTGTATCCGAGCGTGGCCATCGCGCTGCGCAAGGAGTTCGACCTGTACATGAACCTGCGGCCGGTCCGCAGTTTCCCGGCGGTGCCGTCGCGCTACAGCGGCGTCGACCTGCTGATCTTCCGCGAGAACAGTGAAGACCTGTACCTGGGCCGCGAGCGCATGGTCGACGAGAACACCGCCGAGGCGATCAAGACGATCACCCGCAGCGCCACCGAACGGGCCGCCCGTTTCGCCTGCGACACGATGGTGCGGCTGGGGCGGAAGAAGCTGGCGATCGCCCACAAGTCGAATGTGCTGAAGATGACCGATGGGCTCTTCCTGCGGGCGGCTTCGGATATCGCGCAGCAGTATCCGCAGATCGAAACCCGTGATCGCGTGATCGACGCCCTGTGCATGGAACTGGTGCTGGCACCCGAACGTTACGACTGCCTGCTGCTCGCCAACCTGTATGGCGACATCGTGTCCGACCTGGGTGCCGGCCTGATCGGCGGCCTTGGCATGGCGCCAGGCGCCAACATCGGCGAGCACTGCGCGATCTTCGAGGCGGTGCATGGCACGGCACCCGATATCGCCGGGCAGGACGTGGCCAATCCGATGGCCATGATCCTGTCGGCTGCGATGCTGCTCAAGCATGTCGGCGAACTTGAGAGCGCGCAGCGCATCGAACGGGCACTGACCCACGTGCTCGAGCGGCGCGACCGCCTGACGCCCGACCTCGGCGGTGACGGCGGCACCCGGGCAATGACCCGGGCGATCATCGAGGCGATGCGGTAGCCCTGCGCCGTTCAGGCGCCGCGCGCGACACCACCGGCAAGCCGGGCCGTCGCAACCGCTTCGCGCAGCAGAACAGCCAGGTCTGCGGCGAACGCGGCGCCGTCCATCAGCGGGGTCTGCCGCAGGTGGTCGCCGGTCATTGCGCGCAGCCCCGCCAGCTCATGAGGATCGCCCACCAGCCGGCGCGCGATCTCGAGGTAGTGCCCGGGCGAGCGCGCGATCAGCGGGTCGAGCCCGGCATTGACCAGGATGCCAGCGCTGTTGCGCGACCGGAAGCTGTCGCCTTCCAGCGCCAGCACCGGCACGCCCAGCCAAAGCGTCTCGATCGTGGTCGTTGCACCGTTCCACGGAAACGGATCGAGCGCGAGGTCGACGCTAGCATGCATCGCCCGGTACTGGTCGGAGGGCAGATAGCCGTGAAGTTCCAGGCGCGAAGGGTCGACACCGGCCTGCGCGAACCGGTCCAGCAGCCGGGTCCGGGTGCGCCCTTCCGGCACCGCAACGATCAGCAGCCGTGTATCGGGCAGCTCGCTCAGCATCGTTGCCCAGAGGTCAAGCACCGCATCGCCCAGCTTGGCGAAGTTGTTGAACGAGGCGAAGGTGAAGGTGAAGGGGTCGTCCGCCGACCTCGGTGCCCGCGGCTGCGGCAGCCAGCCATCGGCCGGGCGCATGCACCAGCAGGTGTGCGGCAGCCGCAGCAACTTCTCCGTGTACCAACGATCATGGTCCTGGCCCGGCGGTTCGGTCAGCGCATCGGTCACCCGGTAGTCGATTGCGGCAACGCCGGTGGTGTTCACATGGCCGATCATCGTCACCTGTACCGGCGCCGGTCGCAGCGCGAACACCCGCAGACGATGCCCGGCCGTATGTCCTGCGAGGTCGACCAGCACGTCGATGCGGTCCCGCACCACGCGGGCGGCTACCGCTGCATCGTCGAGCGCAAGGATGTCGTGCCATCCGGCGACCTTGCCGCGCAGACGCGCGCGCACCGCGTTGGGCTGATCGTGATTGGCGTAGCAAAACACCTCGAAGCCTTCGCCAGGCAGATGGTCGATCAGCGGCTCGGCGAAGCGTGCCACCGAATGGTCGCGCAGGTCGGGCGACACGAATCCGATGCGCAGGGGCTTAACGGCGGGCCCCAGCGCGGAGACGCGGGACGTCGACGCCGACGGGTCCGCGCTCGAAAATCCGGTGACTGGCCGGGCCGCCATTAGCGGCGACGGGGATGGAGCCGGAGATAGCGGCGGCGAACCCTTCGCCATCGCCGGCGCCGGCGCGAACCGCTCTCCATACTCCACATGTGCAGCGAAAAGCGCTTCGCGCGTCACTTTCTCCGAGTAGTTCATCGTCAGCAGCAGGTTGCTGAACGCCAGTTCATGCATCGGCGCCGCGGCCAGCACGTCGCGGTAGTTCTGCATTGCGGCGTCGAGCTGGCCGGTCATGCGCTGCAGGTTCGCCAGGTTGTAACGCGCCTCGACCGTGCGCACATCCCGTTCATCTGCAGGCGTATCGCGCGGGCCAGCGGCAGCGGTGAACACATCGAGCGCTTCGTCGTACTCGTGCACGGCCATCAGCAGGTTGCCGAGATTGATCAGCGCGCCCACATGCGCCGGATCGAGCGCCACGGCCTCACGATAACGGCCGATGGCCTCGCGGTCGCAGCCCAGCGTCCGCTCGACATTGCCGAGATTGAACAGCACCTCGGGCGCGGGGCCGCCAGCGGCGATCGCCGCCAGATAGGCCGACCTGGCCTCGGCGGGCTGGCCGGACAGGAACAGGGCATTGCCCAGGTTGTAGCGTGCCTGCGCATCGGCGGGCGCAAGTGCCACCGCGCGGCGCGCACTGGTCACCGCAGCGCGATGCTCGCCCAGGGCCGACAGTACCAGCCCGAGATTGTTGTGCGCGGCCGAGAGATCGGGCTTCAGCGCGATGGCCTTGCGCAGGCTGCCCGCGGCTTCGGACTGCCGGCCGGCCGCGTGCTGGGCGAGCCCCAGGTTGACCAGCAGGGTCGGATCGCGTCGATCGAGCCGGGCTGCGCGCGCCAGGCAGTCGATCGCGTCAGGCAGGTTGCCCAGCAGGTATTCGAGCACGCCCAGCCGGCCAAGCAGTGCGGCATCGCGCGGCATCGCGGCGACCAGCTCGCGGCAGGCAGCGGAGGCAGACGGCAGGTCGCCCGCCTGCTCGGCGGCGGCAGCGGCTGGTCTCCAGTCTTCGATGTCGCGCGGGTTCGCCCT
>JBILGF010000261.1:0-5137 GCA_044351195.1 Burkholderiales bacterium | reverse complement strand
CGCGGGCCAGCCCCAGGGGTGCGGTCAGGCGCCGTGACGCGAAGGTCATGTGCAGGTAGGCACACAAGGCCGTCGGCAGCTCGACATGAGCCACGCAGAGCGCGTTGGACAGCAACTTGCCGCCGCCGGGCCCCACGGGCACCGGGCGCGGGGCCTGGGGGATTGTGTCCCAGCCGGTGGTCGATGACTCGCAGCGCGCCTGTGATGCGGACGTGCTCGACACAACCCGCGGCAGCGTCACCGGGCAGCGAAACTGCGCGGCAGACGGGCTCTGCGCCAGCCTCGGCAGCGTCACCGTCGAGCGCGGCGGCGCGCTCATGTTCGCGAGGCTCGCTGCAGGCGACTCAGTGCGCATGGTCATCTGCGAGGTCGAGCTGGGCGCGCAGGGCCGACTGCAGGCGCGCCAGCGAAGCCGGATCGGAGGCGCCGTCGTCATGCGCATAGAGCGTCGCGCCGAGGTTGCCCAGTGCCACCTGGGCGGGGTCGCCGGGGTCGAGCGCTTCCATCGCGGCGACCAGTGCGTTGAAGCCGGCGATACGACTGCGCGGCACCTCGTGCCGCAGGTTCAGCCGCTCCTCGTACGACACCTGCGACGTGAACGGCTCGGCGAGCACCTCCAGCGTTGGCGCGTCGACGCAGTCCAGCGCGACGAGCGCCGGCAACAGCTCCTGGGTCAGGATCCAGCGGGCCTGCTTGTCCTGCGAAGCCAGCGCGTCGGCCACCAGCAGCGACATCGTGTGCCGCGCGACCCGGCCGGGGCTCGTCTTCAGGGCAGCCAGCGCCAGGCCGACGCGCCTTACCGGGTGTGCCTCGTCGAGGATGCGTGCCAGCACGGCATCTCCTTGCGCCTGGGATGCCGCGTCGACCGCCTGACGGTGGATGGACGCGACGACCCCGGCATCGACCGGCCTGCCCTGTGCTCGATGCGGCAACGAGTAGCGGAGCGCGATGAGTGCGGCGTCGGCGATCGCGTCGCTCGTGTCGTTCTTGTCGCTCTTGTCGCGCTCGTCGTCCGTGTTGCCCACGTGGCCCGCGTGGCCCGCGTGGCAATCCCCGAGCGTCCTGCGCGCGCCGTGCACTGCTGCGATGTTGGCTGCCAGCATGGCCGCGCGTCGCCCGGAGATCGCCAGCCCCGCCTGGCGCAGCGGCACCACCAGGGCCGACGTGTAGGCGGTGATCCAGTCGCCGTGCAACGACGCGCAGAGCGCGGTGGCGTGCGCGCACCGCACCACCAGGGCCGGCACGTCGACTGTCGCGCGCTCCGGGCGGTCCGGGCCGAGGCCGCTGCGGATCACGCAGCGACGCGCCTCAGGCGACAGATCGTCCAGTGCCGGCAGGGGCAGCACGAAGCCGAACCGATCTGCGAGCGCGGGGTCGAGCGGGAGCGACCCGACATAGACGTCCAGCTCATCGGGTGCGTCCGGCGCGGCCGGCGGGTTCATCGCCGCCCAGCGGTAGCGCAGCGCGTCCAGCGCGATGCCCTGCACGCGCTTCTCGTGGACGATCGAGAAGAGCTTGTTCTGCACCTCGGGCCGGCAGCGGCTGATCTCGTCGAGGAAGACACTCTGCGCGCCCCAGAGCGTGGCCGGCGTGCGCAGGTAGCGCAGGCCGTCGCCGTCCGGGACGGGGAACCCCACCAGGTCGTCGAAGGAGATCAGGCTGGCGTTGTAGTGCCGGTGCTCAAGCCGCAGCGCGACCGCCAGCCGCTCGAGCAGCGCGCTCTTCGCGCTGCCGTGCGGCCCGATCAGCAGCAGCGGCGTCTCGGACGCCAGCGCCGCCAGCACCGGCGCGTCGAGGTGCGACAGACCGTGCAGGCCGAGGCTGGAGAGCAACCCTGTTGCACGGCTCGATGCCGCAGCCGCCGCTGCGACGGGCGCTGCCGGTTCGCCGCCGGTTGTGCCACGCGATTCGTTACCCGATACACGCTTGCTCAAGCTCCCGCTCCTCACCGTCCACGCGAGTGGCGCAGGCGGCACCGGACGGAGCAGGGCGCAGCCGACGCTTTAGCAGCATTTGTGGATCGCCCTGCAAGTTGTCGATCAACTCGGCGATTGAAAATGGAACAGCCCTCGAGAACGAGGGCCGCCTGCCTGCTGTTGTTGCGCTTGCCCCGAAGGACTGCGCCTCATCCCCGATCAGGTCGGGCACCACCTTGCCGCAGGACGGCAGGTTGGCGACAGGCAGGCGGCCTGTGCTCTTGATGACGGATTGAGGGTACTACGGAGTGGTTCTGGGTGCAATGGGGTGGTGTCAGCTGAATCCGTCGCTCTTGACCGAACGTACGCATAAGCGTACGCTGTGAAATCATTGGAGAGTACCTATGGCAAACCTTGTCACTGCGAGCGAAGCCCGCGCCAACTTGTACCGCTTGATTGACGAGACCAACCAGTCTCATCGGCCTGTCGTGATTTCGGGGAAGCGCAGTAGCGCCGTACTGGTCTCGGTCGAAGATTGGGATGCGATCCAGGAGACGCTTTATCTCCTGTCTGTGCCTGGCATGCGTGAATCGATCAAGAAGGGGATGGCTGAGCCTCTCGCGAAGAGCGCCAGGGAAGTCAATTGGTGAAGTGGCAGGTTGTCTTCGCCAGGCACGCACTCAAGGATGCAAAAAAACTCACGGCGGCTGGTCTGAAAGAGAAGGCGCAGGAACTGATCGAGGTGTTGGGGCAGGACCCATTCCAGAATCCACCCCCCTTCGAGAAGCTTGTTGGCGATCTGGAGGGCGCGTACTCCCGTCGCATCAACATCCAGCATCGGCTGGTGTACGAGGTTTTCAAGAAGGAGAAGACGGTTCGCGTCTTGCGGATGTGGACTCACTACGAGTGACGCGAGGGATAGCAGGTTGGTCGACGCGGTGCTGGCGGGTGGAGCCCATCGGACCTCGGTCGGCGCGCCCCAGGCCACCGGGTTACCTACACGGTGTGTATGATCAAGTTTGTCGAAACAAGCCATGTCGAACAGCGCCATAAAGCACATGACCCCGTCCGAGGCCCTGAACCTGCACCGCGAAGCGCTGCGACGACTGTGTCACAGCTACGGCTTCGCTCGGCCATGCGTATTCGGTTCCGTGCTGACCCATACCGACACCGAGGACAGTGATCTCGATCTGCTCGTCGAATCGCAGGATGGGACAACTCTGTTCACTCTGGCGGGTCTGGAGCAGGATGCACAGGAGTTGACCGGTGTACGTGTGTCGGTGCTGACGCCTGGATTTCTTTCGCCCAAGTTTCGTGACCGAGTGATGCGGCAGGCCGAACCGCTGTGAGCCACGCGGAGCGCGCTGCGCAGTATCTTGAGCACATCGCCAATGCAATAGATCGAGCGCGCCGCTACGCAGGGAATGTGAAGACCCTCGAGGGGCTTCAACAAGACGAACAAGCCCAGGATGCGATCGTTCGGACCTTGGCGATCGTCGGAGAGGCCGTCGCCCGATTGCATAAGGTGGCGCCGGAGTTCATTGCGGCCCATCCCGAGGTTCCCTGGAGCCTGATGCGCGGCATGCGCAACAAGATCATCCATGACTACATCGACGTGGATTGGGATGTCGTCTGGAACACCGTCCGAAGCGATTTGCCACTGCTGCGTCAGCAGATTGCCGAGCTTCTGGAGGAACTGCGCTGACGGGTGGAGCCCGTCGGCTCAGCGCCCCACCGTGGCCCCCCGAAACAACTGCGCCGGCCGAAACGCCCCTACTCGGAACTCGCCCTCCACCGGCTCCAGCAGGTCCCGATCCGACAGCCGTCGCCGGAAGCTCGACTTGTCGAGCGGATGTCCGAGCATATGCTCGCAGAACGACTGCAGTTCGCCCAGCGTGAACGCGTCCGGCAGACAGCCGAACGGCAGGTCCAGCACGTCGATGTCGGCGCGCATCGCACGCACTGCCTTGTCGACGAGCGTGGCGTGGTCGAAGGCCAGCGGCGCTGCGATCGCCTCGTCCACGCTCCGCCAGGCGAGCGCTTCGATGCGCTTGCCCGCGCTGAAGTCGGGCGCGTCGGTCGGGACCAGCCCGCGATAGACGACGCTCAGTGCCCAGGGCGCGCGCGGATCGCGCTGCGGCCCGCCCACCGCGCACAACTGGCGCAGCAGCGGCAGCGGCGCGCCCAGGCGCTCGGTCGCCACGCGCTGTGCTCCGGCTTCGAGCGAGGCGTCGAGATCCACCCGCAGCACTCCGCCGGGCAGCGCCCAGCGTCCGGCATGCGGCGCCTCGGCGCGTCGGGCGAGCAGGACCTGCAGCGAACCCTCGCGCACCGCGAAGACCGCGAGCTCAAGGCGGGTGAAGGGCATCGGATGGATCGGGGGAGTGGATGTGGGAGCCATTCTGGGTAGACCTGAATTTGATAGTTGCATCGTACACCTAACGCGTGCATACTGTGTTCGTAGCGACATGCAACTAAGGAGGTTCTGATGACTGCTTACGATGTGATCGGCGACATCCACGGCTATGCCGCACCGCTCGAGGCGCTGCTGGGGCGGATGGGCTACGTCCGGAACGGGAAGGGCTGGCGCGCGCCGCACGGCCGGAAAGCCGTGTTCGTCGGTGACCTGATCGACCGCGGCCCGGAGCAGGTGAAGGTGGTAGAGATGGTGAAGTCGATGGTCAAAGACGGCGAGGCGCTGTGCGTGCTCGGCAACCACGAGTACAACGCGATCGGCTGGGCGACTCGTCGACTGGGGCCGGACGGAGTGCCCGTCGGAGATGGCAAACCCGCGGATGAGTTGCCGCCGGAGGCGTGGTTGAAGAAGCACACTGCGCGGAACCTGGGTAACCACGCCGAGTTCCTCAAGCAGGTCAAGGAAGGGTCCGATCTGCACAAGAACACGATCCAGTGGTTCCGCACGCTGCCGGTCGCGCTGGACCTCGGCGGCATCCGCGTCGCGCACGCCTGGTGGAACGACACGTTCGTCCGGCGGCTGGACGATCGCCTTCGCAACGGCCTTGACGACACGTTCCTGCAGGCCGCGGGCGTGAAAGGGTCACCGGAGTGGACGGCGATGGAAGGCGTCACCAAGGGGCTGGAGGCCTTCCTGCCCGACGGCATGACCTTCGTCGATCACGGCGGGGTCGTGCGGCCTGAGGTACGGCTCCGCTGGTGGTTGCCCAAGGGCAGCAGCTGGCGCGCGGCGGCCTTCGTCTCGG
>JBILGF010000260.1:0-5145 GCA_044351195.1 Burkholderiales bacterium | reverse complement strand
CCCTCAATGATGGACGGCGTCGCCAGGGGGGTGTTGCGCAGCAACGTCGGAGCACTGGATGCTCCGGAACAGGCCCGCGAAATGCAGTGAATCAACCGTCGCGACCATCCGTACCGGAGCCCAGCGGCATCGACTCTAGCCGAATCTGCCGCAGCGCACAACCGGGGGTCGGCCCGCGCTCGACCTGCGCGTGGCGTATGTCACACGCAGGCGATGCGGATCCGTACGCTGCGCTGCAATGCTGCGCAGCATGGCTGCAGCATGGATCCTGATCCTGCCGCCGAAATCTACGCTGCGCTGCGGTAACGAGCGACCCGGGACAGATTGGGATAGCGGTCGAACGAGAGGTGGGCAGTGCCTCGGCCGATCGACAACCGTGCCCGGGCGCCGACGGGCAGCGTCGCCTTGCGCGCGACATGACCGAACGGCAGGCCACAGACGATCGGCACATCGAGCAAGACTCGAAAATGCGCGATCACGGTGTCGAGCCCATACCCGGTGTCGTTCGGCATGGCCGGCACCGGCTCGAAGCTGCCGAGCAGGATCGCGCGCTGGCGCTGGAGGATTCCGGCATGGAACAGCTGGTAGAGCATGCGCTCGATGCGATAGGCGGACTCGCCCACGTCTTCCAGGAACAGGATGCCCCCGCGCACCGCCGGCATCCAGCGGGTGCCGACAAGCGCGGCCACCATCGCCAGGTTGCCGCCCCACAGCCGGCCGGACACCTGCAGCCGGCGCGGTCCTGCCGCATCGAAGGAAAGCTGGTGCGATGCCTGCCCTGTCACCGCGAAGAACTGCTCGAGGGTGAACGGATCGGGCGAAGCTGCCGCGAAGTCGCTGGCACCCGGGCCAGCCAGGCTGATGCCACCGTGCGCCAGATAGGCCAGATGGAATGCGGTGAAGTCGCTGTAGCCGACGATGACCGGGCGGCGTGCACGGATCGCAGGGAAGTCGAGTTGGTCGAGCAGGCGAACCATGCCGTAGCCGCCGCGCGCGCTCAGCACCAGGTCGATCGCGGGATCGGTGGCAAACGACTGCAGGTCAGCGGCGCGCAGGGCATCGGGCCCGGCGAAGCGCTGCTCGCGGGCGAATACACTGTCTCCGGCGCTGACCTGCCAGCCGCGTCCCGCGAACAGCGCTGCCGCACGGTCGACCACACCCGGATCAGGCAGGTTGCCCGAGGGCGCGACCAGCCCGATGCGCAGCAGCCTCCTCGAGCGCGGCGGCATCGCGCTGGCCCGGTGCGCCGGCGCGCGTTCAGCCGCGTGCATTGCGTGAGGCGCCAGGCACGATCGATTCCCGGCTGGCGCATGACGGGTCCGCGGTGGCGGTGGCCGTGCCCGCGGCAGGTGGCAGCGGGCTGGCCATCCTGCGCGTGGACTGTCGTCGTTGCGTGAAGAACGCCGACAGCAGCTGTGCGCAGTCTGCGGCAAGGACGCCACCGATCACCTCGGCGTGATGGTTGAGCCGCGCGTCTGCGAACAGGTCGACGACGCTGCCGCAGGCCCCCGTCTTGGGGTCGCGCGCGCCGAACACCAGGCGCGCGATGCGCGCATGCTGGATCGCGCCGGCACACATGGGGCAGGGCTCGAGCGTGACCACCAGCGTGCTTCCGGGCAGCCGGTAGTTGCCGGTCGCCTGCGCCGCGGCCCGCAACGCCTGCACTTCGGCATGCGCGGTCGGGTCGTGGTTGCCGATCGGCTGGTTGAAGCCGCGACCGATCACCCTGCCCTCCTGCACCACGAGCGCGCCCACCGGCACCTCGCCTGCCGCGGCCGCATCGCGCGCAAGCTGCAGCGCCTCGCGCATCCAGCCTGCGTCGTCCGGCATCGCCGGACATGTCGCCGCCATCGCCCGACCGTCGGTCACTGAACGTCCTGATCCGCAAGAGTTGCGCGAGCATACCGCGCACGGCCCGCGCCGGTCAGCATGCAGGCATAGGTCTGCCCATCGAAGCCCACCAGGAGGTGCTCGCCGATCTCCAGTACCGGGCGCCGCACCATCGCCGGCCACGCCCGCATCAACGCGCGCGCGCGGTCGACATCGATCGCCGCACGTTCGGGCTCGGGGACCACTTTCCGGAACGTGCTCCCCGAGCGGTTCAGCAGCCGCTCCCAGCCGACGCGTGCGATCCACCGGTCCAGCATGACGGCTTCGAGTCCGTCGGTCCGGTAGTCATGGAAGCGGTATGCCACCCCGGCCGCATCGAGCCATGCACGCGCCTTCTTCATCGTGTCGCAGTTGCGAATGCCGTAGAGCGTGGTGTCCGTCATGCGCAGGTCTGCGGTACGAGCAGCGCCTTCCCGACCTGCCGGCGCTGCTCGAGGTGTTCATGGGCGATGGCGACATCGTCCAGCGTGTAGCGCCGCGCATCCATGGGTACCTTCAGGCGGCCCCTCGCGATCGAATCGAACAGCTCGTCGGCCCTGCGCTGCACCGTCCCGGCGTCGGCGACATGGTCGGCAAGGCGCGGCCGGGTGAGGAACAGCGAGCCCGCCTCGCCGAGTTCGATCGGATCGAGGTCGGTCACCGACCCCGAGACATTGCCGTAATTGATCACCAGGCCGCGCACCCGGGTCGCGCGGAAACTGTCGCGCAGCGTGGCCGCACCGACCGGGTCGAACACGACATCCACGCCGCGCCCGGCGGTGCTGGCGCGAACGGCATCGGCGAACGCCCCATCCTGGTAGGCAAAGGCTTCGTGCGCACCCAGCGCCAGGCCAACCGCCCGCTTCTCTTCCGTGCTGGCCGTGGCATAGACCGTGGCGCCCCGGGCCGTGGCCATCTGCACCAGCCACTGGCCGATGCTGCCCGAAGCGGCATGCACCAGGCAGTTCATGCCCGCTTCGAGGCGTGCCACGTCATGCACGAGGTAATGCGCGGTGCTGCCCTGGAAGATGCTGGCCGCAGCGATGTCCAGCCCGGTGCCTTCGGGCAGCTTCGCCAGTCGTGACTCGGGCACGCAGGCATAGTTCGCGTAGCTTCCCCATGAGATGCACCAGGCAACGCGATCGCCCGCGCGCACCCGGGTGGTGCCGGGACCGGTGCGCACGACTTCGCCCGCGCCTTCCATGCCCAGGGTGCACGGCAGCCCGACGGTGTAACTGCGCGAGCTTCGGTACTTGCCCTGCCGCGTGTGGATGTCCATGAAGTTGATGCCGGCGAACGCAACGGCGATCAGTGCCTCGTGCGGGCCGGGCTCGGGCACGTCGATGTCGCGCACCTGCATCACTTCCGGGCCGCCGTATCGATCGATGGTGAGTGCCTTCATGGTCTGGATCCGGCGCGCGCTGTCGCAGTGACGCTCAGGCGTGCGTCCGGCCGGTCTCCTGCAGCAGTTCCTGCATCGCCCGTTCGACCAGCCATTCGACCGGGTAGTACAGGAAAACAGCACCCATCGCCCGGAAGCGGGCCACCTGATCGAGGCGCGCCGGCATGCCGAAGGCGCGTCCCGCGAGGCGCAGCCGCGCAGCCAGATGCTCGATCGTGCGCTCGACCGCGTCTGTCATGTTGCCGCGCGTGCCGGTCATCTCGTAGGACAGGTCGTTCGGCCCCAGCAGCACGACGTCGATGCCCGGTACTGCTGCGATGGCATCGACCGCAGCTACGGCAGCCGGCGTCTCGATCTGCACGACGATCAGCTTGTCGCGTGCGGCCGCAGCGCCGCAGGCATAGCGCACGACCTCGACCACCGCGGCGGCCTCCTCGGCGGAATCGATATGCGGCACCACGATGCCATCGGCCTTGCGATCGAAGTACTGCACCAGCACCTCCGGCGCACGCGACCAGCTGCGCACCACCGCCGGCAGGCGCGCCGCGCGCGCGGCGCGGATCAGGTCTGTCGCCGCGTCCAGGCCGATGCCGGTTCTCTCGCAGTCGATGAACGCGACATCGGCACCCCATTTCGCCAGCGGCTCGAGCAGGTCGGGATTGTGTCCGGCCAGGTTGACCGCCACGGCGACCTCGCCCCGCGCCATCTTCTGCTTCACTGCCGATGTCATCACGCCTCCGTATGCACCCGTATGCAACCCTGCGTCGCGCTCAGTCAATGCGCGCCCCGGACTGGCGCACGACCTTGCCCCAGGTGGCGACTTCATTGCGGATCAGCGCGGCATACTCTGCTGGCGTACTCGGCCGCGCCTCGGCGCCCTGCTCGCTCAGCGCGCGCCGGATACCCGGATCCTTCAGGGCACTGACCAGGTCGGCGTTGATGCGATCGACCAGCGCCGCCGGCAATGCCGGCGGGCCGACCATCCCGAACACGTTCGTTGCCTCGAACCCGGCGAGGCCGGATGCATCGATGGTCGGCACCTCGGGCAGTGCCGGAATCCGGGCCAGGGAGCTCACCCCCAGCGCGCGCACCTTGCCCGACTTTACATGCGGCACAGCCGAGGGCGCGGTGGCAAACGACAGCGCGACGAAACCGGCGATCAGGTCGGTCATCGCCTGCGGCCCGCCCTTGTAGGGAATGTGAGTCATCCGCGTGCCAGTCAGCATGCGGAACATCTCGGCCGACAGGTGCGGCTGGCTGCCGTTGCCGGCCGAGCTGTAGCTGAGTTCATCCGGGCGCTGGCGCAGCAGCGCGATGAGTCCGCGCACGTCCTTCACCGGTATCGACGGATGCACCACCAGCACCTGCGCGGTGTCGGCCATCACCGCGATCGCGGTGAAGTCCTTCACCGGGTCGTAGCCGAGCTTCGGGTACAGCGTCGCGTTGATGCTGTGCGCCGTCGACGCCATGAACAGCGTGTAGCCGTCGGCTGGCGCGCGCATCGCAAGCTCTGCGCCGATGTTCGCGCCGCCACCGGGCCGGTTGTCGATCAGCACCTGCTGCTTCCAGTCCTTCGTCAGACGCTGGCCGACGATGCGCCCGATGATGTCGGTGGTGCCACCCGCCGGGAACGGCACGATGATGCGTACCGGGCGGGACGGATAGTCCTGTGCCAGTGCCGACCCGGCCCCGGTGGCGCACAGCAGCGCTGCAGCCATGAGGCGATGTACCCAGCGGAAATCCGTGCCTTCAGTCATCGATGCTCCTCCTGATGCGGCTTGGGCCGCTCTTGTCGTGGATGCAGCCCGTTCACGCCTCGGCGAACAACCGGCCAGCACCGGGCACGATACGCCGGTCATCGATCGCGCGCAGGG
>JBILGF010000259.1:0-5157 GCA_044351195.1 Burkholderiales bacterium | reverse complement strand
CAGCGCGCTTGCGCAGATCGCGGTGGCCGACGTCAACGACGCGCCGGTGCTGGCCACGCCGATCCCCGATCAGTCGGCCACTGAAGACACGCCGTTCAGCTACACCGTTCCGGCGGGCAGCTTCACCGACATCGATGCCGGCGACACGCTCACGTGGTCGGCCACCCGGTCGGATGGCTCGGCGCTGCCGGCCTGGCTGTCTTTCGATCCCGCGACGCGAGCGCTCAGCGGCACGCCGAGCAACGCCGATGTGGGCAGCGTGAGCCTGCGCGTCACCGTCACCGACACGGCCGGGGCGACGGCCTCGGACGCCTTCGATGTGACCGTGGCCAACGTCAATGACGCACCGGTGCTGGTCACGCCGATCCCCGATCAGGCTGCAACCGAGGACGAGGCCTTCAGCTTCATCGTGCCTGTCGGCACCTTTGCGGACATCGATCCGGACGACAGGCTTCTGTGGTCGTCCACGCGTGCCGATGGCTCCGGTCTGCCCGGCTGGCTGACGTTTGATCCCGTGAGCCGCGGGTTCAGCGGGACGCCGACCGGCGCGGATGTCGGTGTCGTGGCGCTGCGCGTGACGGTCACCGACACCGATGGGGCGACCGCCTCGGATACCTTCCTGCTGTCGGTGGAGAACGTGAACGATGCACCCACCGGACAGCCACGGATCACCGGCACCGTGGCAGTTGGCGAGACCTTGCTGGCCGATCTTGCGGGCATCGCCGATGAAGACGGCCTCGGCGATCTGCTGACCAGCCCGCGGTTCCAGTGGCTGCGCGGCGATGCA
This sequence comes from Burkholderiales bacterium, assembly GCA_044351195.1. Lineage (GTDB taxonomy): Bacteria > Pseudomonadota > Gammaproteobacteria > Burkholderiales > CAIKXV01 > CAIKXV01. Next base: position 4,370 of record JBILGF010000259.1, on the reverse strand, counting down.
GCGCTGGACGGCGCGACCGGCGCGACCTACCTCGTCGGCGATGCCGATATCGGGCAGACGCTCAAGGTGATTGTCCAGTGGACCGATGGCCGAGGAACACCGGAGTCTCTGATGTCGCCATCTGCAGGCCCGGTTCCCGGTCTGGTTCCGCCGGGCGACCAGCCTGCCGGAAGCGCACCGGGCCTGCCGGGGAATCCGTCTGGCGACGCGGGATCCGGGATGATGACACCACCGCCGGATCGGTCGCCCCCGGATGATCCTGTGCGATCCGGCAATGGCGGCGGGTCGGTGACCTCGCCGCCTGGAGACCCAGGCCAGTCAGCGCCGGCCGGCCGGGACAGTGCTGTGCGCAGCAGCGGTGCCGGGGCCGGATCTGCGCCGGTGCCCCCTGCCGGGCCGGCAGGATCTTTCATGCCAGCGCCTTCGAACGCGAGCGAGCCACAGTACGAGCCGTACGGTACGACGGGACGGATACAGGGGGGTCTGCTGCCACCAGGCGCCCCGCTTGCGCTGGTCCGCTACGAGGTCCTGCTCGAGCGTTCCGACCTGTCGGCATTCCTCCGAAGGGTGGCGGAGCCATGGGTGGTCCAGGAACCCGCAAGTGCAGCCTCGCCGAACCAGCCCGGGGTTTTCTGGAACACGATGGCGCGCCCGCAGGCGGCTGACGCCGATGAGCCCGGCGGTATCACGGCCGGCGTTGTCGACCCTGCCCGGATCGCCGGGCTGGTGGTTTCGACCTCCGTTCTGGTCTGGGCCGCGCGAAGCACCGGGCTGACTTTCGCGCTGCTCGCATCGGTGCCACTCTGGCGCAACCTCGATCCCCTGTATGTTCTACCGACCGGGACGGGCACAGGTGATGCGACCGCAGCCGGTGACGAGAATGACCTGCCGGCACCGCGAAGCGCGCGGTGGCTGCCCGGCGGACGCCTGATCGCCTCGATGGACACAGACGAATGACGGTCTGCAGCACATTCCGGCCCGAGGCTGCCGTGCGAGGGGTGGCGGCATGGTGAACTGGATGCGCGGAGTCTGGATGCGCCGCCCGCAGGCGGGCCCCGCCGTGCGTATCGGCCTCGGACTGAGTGCCCTGGTCGTTGCGCTGCTGCTGATCATCGATATCGTCTTCCGCGTCTTCCCGGACCCATCGGCCATCCTGGCCGAGCAGCGCTCGCGCAGCACGGAGCAGTTTGCGGCCCAGACGGTTGAGATGCTCGAGTTCGGACAGGAGGCGTCCATCCAGCGCACCCTCGAGGCGATCCTTGCGCGCAACGACGACATCGCCCGCATCCGGCTCGAGCGAGCGGACGGGAGGGCCGTGTTCGACCGGCGCGGTTCCGAGCTCGAGCTCGCGCAAGCCGCTGGTCTGCAGGCGGCCTATCAGGTGCCGCTGCTTACCCGTGAAGGCCCATGGGGTCGTCTGGCCATCTGGTATCGCGATGTGCCGGATACCGGGTTGTCTGCCGTTCTGAACAGTCCCTTCCTGCGGCTGGTCGCCGGACTGGGCCTGGTGTGCTTCGTGCTTTTTGCCCTCTATCTGCGGCGGGTGCTCAGTCACCTGGATCCATCCTCGGTGGTGCCTGCGCGCATCCGCCAGGTATTCGACGTGTTTTCCAGCGGTATCGTCGTGGTCGATCGCGACGCGGTGGTCCTGCTGGCGAATGAACGCTTCGGCACGCTCGGCGGCGAGACACCGGACGCGCGGCTCATCGGGACACCGCTGCATCGACTGCCGATCCTCGCCAGCGCGCTTTCGGAGGATCCGGCGAACCATCCATGGGCGCTGGCCATGGAGACCGGAGAGCCGCTGAGCGGTACCCGGATGGACATACGGCAAGCGGATGGATCGCTGCGCAGGCTGCTCGTCAGCAGTGCGCCGATCGACGACGGGGATGGACGAGTACGTGGTTGTCTGATCAGTTTCGAGGACATCACCTCGATCGTCGATCTGAACGAGCAGCTCGAGCGGTCCAACGCCGACCTGCTGCGGTCCCAGCAGGACATCGAACGGATGAACGCCGAACTCGTCCGCATTGCCACCCGTGATGCGCTGACCGGTGCGTTCAACCGCCGTGCGCTGTTCGACTTGTGCGAGCCGTTGTTCGAGCAGGCACGATCCGGCGACCTCGCCCTATGTTGCATCATGATCGACATCGATCACTTCAAGCGTTTCAACGACGAGCACGGACACGCTGCCGGCGATGAAGTCCTGCGCTCGGTGACCCGCGTGCTGACCGCCGGACTGCGCGACCGGGACGTGCTCGCGCGCTATGGCGGCGAGGAGTTCTGTATCGTTCTGCCCGGTGTGACGCTTGCCACCGCGCTGGCCGTGGCCGAGCGCCTGCGCGAGTCGGTGCAGACGCTTGCAGGCGGCGCAGTGCGGGAACCGCGCGGTCTCAAGGTGACTGCCAGCTTCGGCGTCAGCGCCTTCGACTCGGGCACGACCGGCTTCGAGTTGCTGATCCACCGGGCGGACAAGGCGCTCTATGTATCCAAGGGCGCCGGCCGCAACCGGGTGACCTCGGCGGCCGACTGCTGAAGGTATATCCCCGGGCTGCTGGCCATCGACCGGGACAGCTCCACTCGGGTACCCTCCAATCCCATGGCTGCCGCCTCGGTTCCTTCCATCGCCGCCACCGCCGCCGCACTGACCAGCAGGTCCGTGCGCATCCCCGCGCTCACGGCCGGCGCGCTCGAGGCCATCGCGCGCCTGAACCCGACCTATCGCGCGTTCTCGCATCTGGCCGGCGATGTCATGGCGCAGGCCGAGGCGCTGCAGGCCGAACTCGACGCGGGACGCATCCGCAGCCCGCTGCATGGCCTTGCGATCAGCGTGAAGGGAAACATACCGGTGGCCGGGCTGCCGTGGACCGAAGGTACGCGCATCCATGCGGCGCGGGTGGCCACGCGCGATGCGCGTATCGTGCAGCAGGCGCGTGCGGCGGGTGGCATCGTGCTCGGCACCACCACCCTGTCCGAACTCGCCATGTACGGCGTCACCAATGCATTCGAACCGATGGGCCTGAACCCGTGGGATATCGGGCGCACTGCGGGGGGGTCGTCCACTGGTGCCGGGGTGGCTTGCGCGCTGGGCCTGGCCCCGGTGAACCTCGGCACCGACAGTGGTGGGTCGATCCGCAACCCGGCCTGCCATTGCGGCGCGGTCGGGTTCATGCCGCGCATCGGCAGCCTGTCGCTCGAGGGCAAGCCGAACCACTCCCCCAGCCTGTCGAGCGTCGGGCTGATCGGATGCAGCGTGGCCGATGTCGAGGCCGCCTGGGAAGCCTTGTCCGAACTGCCGGGCGAGCGCATCGCCCCCCCGGTCCGGCGCCTGCTGGTGCTGCGCAAGCTGATCGACGCGATGTGCGACGACGAGACGCTGGAACTGTTCGCCGCCGCCTGTTCGCGGCTGGTGGACGCAGGCTTCGAACTGGTCGATGGCGACGTGCCGGGCTGGATGGCCGGTGAGCATGCGGCAGGTATCGTCTCGCTGTTCGAATCCGGCCAGGCCCTGTCGCGCATGGACCTCTCGCTTGCCAGCGATGGCATCCGGCAGCGCGCGACCAGCGCCGCGAAGCTCGATGCCGAGACGGTGGATGCCGCGCGGTCGGCATGCGCCGCGCTGCGCCGCGCGCTGCCGGTCGCGCTGCAGGCTGCACGTGCTGGCGCCGTCCTCACGCCGACCTGGCCGTTCGCCGCACCGGGGCTGGACACGCAGGCGGTGGACATACGCGGGCGCGCGGTAGCGATCGATCCGCAGCGCAACTGCTTCGTGCGTGCGGCCAATGCAGTGGATGCCTGCGCGATCTCGCTGCCGATGGGGCTCTATCCTGGTGCACGCGTGCCCGCCGGCGTGCATCTGACGGCGCCCGGAGGCACGGAGCGGATGCTGCTGGCGCTGTCACGCATGGTCGAAAGCTGCCTGCCGCCACTGCCTCGGCTGCCTGTCGCCGTGTGATCACGGATGTCACTCGATTCGCTCGCCGAAAGGCACGGATCTTGCGAGAATCAGCGGGTACCCCATTCGTCCAGGAGCATGCCTTCGTGATCAAGATTCCAGCCGCCGCAGCCCGTGTTGCCCTGCTGTCCGCCGTCCTTGCGCCGATCGCCGTTCAGGCCGCACAACCTGCATCGCAGTACCCGAACCGCCCGATCCGGATCGTCGTGCCCTATTCGGGCGGCTCGTCCGATGTCGCCGCCCGCCTGCTCGCCCAGCGGTTGACCGACACGCTCAAGCAGCCGGTTCTGGTCGATAACCGGCCCGGTGGCGACGGCCGGATCGGCACTCAGTATGTAGCCAACGCCAACCCGGACGGCCACACGCTGCTGTCCATCCTCACCACGCACACGATCTCCGGTGCGCTGATGAAGTT
>JBILGF010000257.1:0-5175 GCA_044351195.1 Burkholderiales bacterium | reverse complement strand
CTGCGCTGCGCTGCTGGCGAGCGTCCCGCTGCTGGGCGTACTGCCGCGCGCGGCCGTCGGTGGAGCACTGCTCTTCGTCGCCTGGAAAGTCCTCGATCACTGGACGTTGTACGCGCTGCCGCGGCTGTTCGCACGGCGCAACGCCGGTCGCGCACGGCTCGCGCTCGACCTCGCGGTGGTCGCGTTGGTCGCGCTCACCACGCTGCTCGCCGATGCGCTGGTCGCGATCGCGGTGGGCGGGCTCATCGCCGTGCTGTCCTTCGTGTTCCGGATGAGCGGGACGGTAGTGCGGCGCGCCTACAACGCCGCGCAGATCGGCTCGCGCAAGGCGCGCCCGGAGCGCATCGCCCGGCTGCTTGCCGGACACAGCCAGACCATCCAGGTGTTCGAGCTTCACGGCGCGCTGTTCTTCGGCACCGCCGAGCAGTTGACCAGCCTGCTGCAGCGCGCGGCGCGCGCCGGCGCGACGTACATCGTGCTGGACCTTTCGCGAGTAACCGAGATCGACTCGACCGCTGCGCGCCTGCTCGCCGGGGAGATGGCGCGGCTGCGCACGGCGAGCGTACACACCGTGCTGGCCGGACTGGCGCTGCGGCCGCTGGTCACCCAGGCGCTGATACGCGCGCAGGTGCTCGACGCTGCGTCCCCGCGCGCGATGCATGCCGATGCCGATCATGCGATCGAGTGGGCGGAAGAGCAGATCATCCACGAGCAGTTGAGCACGCTCGGCGAACCGCTCGAACTGGACCTCGCGCGGAGCGATCTGTTTCGCGGCCTCGACGCGCATTCGACCGCGCGGCTGCAGGCGCTGATGCAGCGGCGCGAGTACGCAACAGGCGATGTCATTTTCCAGGAGGGGGATGCCGGCGTCGCGCTCCATGTCATCGCGCGCGGATCGGCGAGCGTGCGCATGCGCGTCGAACACGGGGATCTGCTCGCAGCCGAAGGCGATCGCGACACGCGCACACACGGCCCGATCGGCGAGGACAGCCTGCGCATGGTCACCTTCGCCCCGGGCACCGTGTTCGGCGAGCTGGCACTGCTCGACCACGAGCGGCGTTCGGCCACGGTGATCGCCGACGAGCCGATGGTGTGTCACAGCCTGAGCGCCGAGGCGCTGGCGCACCTGCGCGAGCAACACCCGGCGATCGCGCTCGCGGTGCTGCGCAACGTGAGCCGCGCGCTGGCCGAACGACTGCGCGACACCACGCGCGCGATCACCCACCTCACCGCATGAATCGCCTGTCGATCGATGCCAGCGGGTTGCGCGCGCTGCAGCGTGAGGCTGCAGCCGGGCTCAGCGCAGCGCTGGTGTCGGTGCCGGTCGCCATCGGCTACGGCCTGTTCGCCTTCGCCCCGCTCGGCCCGCAGTTCTACAGCTACGGCGTGGTCGCCGGCCTGTATAGCGCAATCGTGATGAACACCGTGGCGCTGCTGATGGGCGCGCGCGCGCCGCTGCTGTACGGGCCGCGCAACGTGGTCGCGTTCATGATCAACGCGCTGGTGCTGCACCTGCTGGTCGAGCAGCACGAGGAGCTCCTGGCGCAACTGGCGCCGCAGCAGGTGATGGCGATCGTGCTGCTGATCGGACTGTTGGCGGGGGTCATGCAGCTCGCACTCGGCGCACTGCGCGCAGGCGGTGCAGTCAAGTATGTGCCGCACCCGGTGATCGCAGGCTTCCAGTGCGCCGCCGGGTTGCTGCTGATCGTCGGCCAGTTCGATGCGGTGACCGGGCAGCACGAGCCGCTGCGGCTGGCCGAGCTGTCGCGGCAGCTCGCCGGGGTCGAAGTCGGCGCCGTGCTGGTGGCTGCGCTGACGCTCACCGCGTGTCTGGTGCGTCCCCGGCACTGGTCGCGCCTGCCGGCACTGGCCGTGGGGGGCACGGTCGGCACGTTCGCCTTCTACCTGCTGCAGGCCCTGATCCCGGACTTCGCCGGCGGCGCGGTCCTCGGAGGCCTGCCGGCAGGCCTCCCGGCACCGGTCTACCCGGGCACCCTGTACTGGGCACTGACCGAGCCGGCGCTGCGCGAGCTGCTGCCCTCGATCGCGATCGGCGCAGTATCGATTGCGCTGATCAGTTCGCTCGACGCGCTGCTCGGTGGCAAGGCGCTCGCCGGCGAGAGCCGCCAGGCGTTCCACGGCAACCGGGAGCTCACGCGCATCGGCGCCGGCAACGTCGCCGGCGCGCTGTTCGGGGCGATTCCCGGCGCGATCGCGCTGGCCTCCAGCGCCGCAGGCCAGCGCGCCAATGGCCGCACGCGCGGCTACTGCCTGGTGCATCTGCTGCTGGTGCTCGGCGCGGTGGTGCTGCTGCCCGATATGCTGGCGATGATCCCGCGCGCCGTGATCGGCGGCATGCTGATCGCAGTGGGCATCGGGCTGATCGATCGCTGGACACTGCAGCAGCTGGCGGGCGCCATGCGCGAAGGTCCGCGCGCCGCCGCCGGCGTATGGCGCGAGCTGTCGATCGTGGGCCTCGTCGCGGGGGTGGCGCTGGCGATGAACATCGTACTGGCCGTGGCTGCCGGCATCGGCATCTCGGTCGTTTACTTCATCGTGCGCATGAGCCGATCAGTGATCCGCCGCAGCTACCGCTGCGCGTTCGTGCGCTCGCGCCGCAGTCGGCCGCGCAGCGAGGCCGAGCAACTGGTGGAACTCGGCGAGCGGATCGTCGTGTTCGAGCTCGAAGGCGCGATCTTCTTCGGCACCGCCGAGGACCTCGCCAAACGGATCGAGGCAGCTTGCGTGCGCACCCCCACCTTCGTCGTCATCGATGTCGGCCGGGTCAGCGAGATCGATCTGAGCGGCTCGCGCATCCTGAGCCGGGTCAGCGACCTGCTGGTGAGCGACGGGCACCATCTGCTGATCGCCGGATTGCGCGAGGGCAGCCCGCTCGACCGCTACCTGGACGCCGCCGGCACGCGCACGGCGATCAGCAGCGAGCGCATCTTCCCCGACATCGACCGCGCGCTGGAGTGGGCAGAGGACGGGTTGCTGCGCGCCGCGGCTGGTGCCGCGACGGCGCGGCTCGGCCTCGCGGCCACCGTCGACGCCGTCGAGTTGTCGCAGTTCGAGTTGTTCAATGGGCTTGACGCAGACGAACTCGCCCTGTTGCGCGCCGAGTTGACGCTGACGCGTCACCCACGAGGCGCCACCGTGTTCGAGGAGGGGGATCCAGGTGACTCGCTGTACCTGGTGATCGCCGGAAGCGCCAGCGCATGGCTGCGCGGGCGGCGCGTGCGCCTGGTCACCTTCTCCGCGGGCACCTTCATCGGCGAGGTGGCAATGATAGATCAGTCGCCGCGTACCGCGACGGTGCTCGCCGACGACGACCTCGCATGTCTGGTCCTGCCGCGCACCGGCTTCGACCGGCTCGCCGGACAGTCGCCAGGCACGGCGATCACCATCACCGCCAACCTGTGCCGTGAACTCGCGCACCGGCTGCGGCGCACCAACCGGACACTGGTGGAACTGAGTCGTTGACTGCGGCAGTGACCTGCGCTGACCTGACAGCGATGGATCGGGGCTGCGGGTCACATCGACAGTTCACAGCCGCAGTCAACGACCACAAGTCCGGCCTGCCCGGCGCGCTTGCCCGGGTCCGGAGGCCCTGATACCGTCCGTGACATGGCGACAACCGAACCCGAACGCACTTTGTCACGCCGCAAGCCTTGGACTCGCGGCCTCTGGCTCTCGCTCGTTCCCGTGCTGATGTGCACGCTTTCGCTCGCTGCGGCAGCGTCCCGCGCACCGGCAAGGGAAGATGCGCTGCAAGGGGCTGAACGCTTGCTGCTGGAGGCGCAGCGGGTGGGCAATCCGGAGCGGCTGGCGCAGGCCTACGCGGTGCGCGCCGCCGCCCATCAGGGCGCGGGAGATCGCCAGCGCGCGCTCGCCGATGCGCAGACCGCCTCGCAGCTCGTACCTGCCAGCGCCCCTGCGCCACTGCGCGCAGCCATTGCCGGCACCCTCGGCCAGGCGCGGCTGCGCGCCGGCGAGATCGACGCCGCCGAAGCGCCGTTGCAGGAAGCGATCGTGCTGGCAGATTCGTCTGGCAATACGCGTATCGCGGCCGTGGCAGTCAACGATCTGGGCTTGCTCTACTTGCGCCTGCAGCGTCTGCCGGATGCAGCACTGCAGTTTCGCCGCGCGCAGGCTGCTGCGGCGAACGCCGGCGACACACTGACCGCGGCCAGCGCGGCGATCAATCTGGGCCGCCTCGAGTTGCGCAGCGGCAACCTCGCCGCCGCGACCGGGGCCGCCAGCAGCGCCGACAAGCTGCTGGCAACGGCACCAGCGAGCCGGGATACCGTGCTTGCACGCGCCGCCGCGGGCGATCTGCTGCGCGAACTCGGCCGCACTGCAGGAGACCCGGCGGTACGCGCCGCGCGGTTGTCGCTGGAGGGTACTGCCGCGAGCGCGGCCGAACTGCGCGATCCGTACGCGGTCGCATTCGCCCTGATCCATCTGGCTGAACTGGAGATCGACCAGCGCAATCTGCCAGCCGCTACCCGGCTCAGTGCACGCGCGCAGTTCGCGGCACAGGCGTCCGGTCAACCGCTGGCCGTGTTCCGCGCGCAGTGGCAGTCTGCCAGGCTGCTCGACACCGCCGGGGACGCCACCGGCGCGATCAATGCCTATCGCGCCTCGCTCGCCTCGCTCAACGAGATCAAGCCGGACATCGCGGCCGACACCTGGGCAGCGGGCGACGCCTACCGGGAGCGGGTCGGCGCCGCCTATCTCGGTTTCGTCGAACTGCTGCTGCGCCGCGCCGGGCAGGACAGCGATGCGCAGCGCTCGGCGGCTTCGCTGCGCGAAGCGCGTGCGGTCATCGAACGCTTTCGCACCGTCGAGCTGGAGGACTATTTCCGCGACGACTGTGTCGAGCGTTATCTGGCCGGTATCCGTCCGCTCGAGCAGGCGGCCGCAGGCACGGCGATCATCTATCCGATCCCGCTGCGCGACCGGCTGGAGCTGCTGGTGAGCGTGGGCGAGCGCATGTATCGTGTCTCGGTCCCGGTAGGCGAAGAACAGTTGCGGCAGGAGACCAACGCACTGCGCGCAGCGCTGGAAAGAAGAACGACCTTTCAGTACCTGCCGCATGCGCGCCAGCTCTACGACTGGGTGATCCGGCCACTGGACACGATACTGACCGGCGCATCGGTGCATACGCTGGTG
>JBILGF010000255.1:0-5188 GCA_044351195.1 Burkholderiales bacterium | reverse complement strand
GGCCTGCTGGGTCAGCGGCAGCAACCCGTCGGCCTGCGCCGACACCGCGAGGTTGGCGGGCGAATGGGTATGCACTGCAGCCATGATCTCGGGTCGCGCCGACAGCACCGAGGCATGGACGTTGTACGCGGCCGGGCTCGCCTTCCAGGCGGAGGGCGACACCTGCCTTCCCGACAGGTCGTACTTGACCAGGTTCGACGCCGTGACCTGTTCCATGAACACGTTGTCCGCCTTGACCAGGAAATGGGCCGGGTTGTCGGGACAGCGCGCCGAGATGTGGTTGTAGGTCATGTCGACGAACACGAAATGCGCGACCAGCCGGTGGGCGGCGGCGAGCTCGCAGCGCAGCCTCCATTCCGCAGGGCTGACCGCCCCCTGCAGGCTGCTGCCGCTGGACGCGGGGGTATCGTTGCGGAGGGTCATGGGGTCTGGCATCAGGTAGGGCTTCGTGCATGGGCTCGGGTCGGACGACCGGCCCGGCGATGCGGGGACGACCAGCAGGGACGGCTCGCGAAGACCGTTGGCATGCCAGCGCTTGATGCGTCAAACTTACCCCTGCCCGCGGCCGACGTCAAAAGAGAACCGGGGCCTTCTGGAGGAACGAGACCTTGCCGACGAACATCCCGAACCCGGGCCCGCGCCTTCGCGCGCGCCTGCCCGTCCTCGCTGCCGGCCTCGCCGCAGCCTTCCTGGTCGTGCCCGAGGCGCCGGCCCAGCCGGCGGGCGGCGCATGGCCGGCACGTCCGATCCGCCTGATCGTGCCCAATGCACCCGGCGGCCTCGCCGACATCACCGCGCGCATGGTGGGCACCCGCCTGGGCGAGTCCCTGGGACAGCCGATGATCGTCGACAACCGACCCGGCGCCGGCGGCACCATCGGCACCGGCGCGGCAGTGAAGGCCGCACCCGACGGCCACACGCTGCTTGCCGTCTTCGACAGCCATGCCACCAATCCCCACCTGTTCAAGAACATCGCCTACGACACCGTGAACGACCTGGCACCGGTCTCGCTGCTGGTGCGTGGTCCGGTCGCGCTGGTGGTGCACCCGGGCGTTCCGGCGAAGTCGGTCAACGACCTGCTGGCGCTCGCGCGTGCGAAACCGGGCGTGCTTAACCTGGCGATCGTCGGTCCCGGGTCGCCGGCACGGCTGCTGGTCGAACTCCTCGAGCTCACCGCGAAGGTCAAGGTCACGCAGGTACCGTACAAGGGCGCATCGGGTGCGCTGTCCGACCTGGTCGGCGGCCAGGTGGATGGAATGTTCGGCACCGTGGCCAGCATATCCGGGCACTGGAAGGCGGGCCGGCTGCGCGCAATCGCGGTGACCTCCGAGAAGCGCAGCCCGGCGCTGCCCGCCGTACCGACGATGAACGAATCGTTGCCGGGCTTCGAGGCGGAGTCCTGGGTCGCGATGCTCGCACCGGCGAAGACGCCGCAGGAGATCATCGCCCGCCTCAACGCGGAGGTGGTGAAGGTCCTCGCGCAACCCGAGATGCGCGAACGACTCGGCGAGCAGGGCCTCGAAGCGGTGGGCAGCACACCAGCGCAGGCGGACAAGTGGATCCGCACCCAGGTCGAGCGCTGGGGGCGGGTGATCCGCGAACAGAAGATCGTGATCGAATAGGGATGAAGGGGCGTGGGTGCCGGGGCGCCGCAGGGGCCTTTGTCCCCGGGCGCCGCGGCCTGCGCCTCAGGGCGGGTTGATGCCCGCCCGCTTCGCTACCGCCGCGATCGCCGCGAGCTGCTCGCGGATGAAGCGGTCGAATGCCTCGGGCGTGCCAGGCGCCGGCTCGGCACCCAGCGCGCGCATGCGCGCAGCAATGTCGGGCAGCGCAAGGGCGCGCCCGACTTCGAGGTTCAGACGCGCGATCACCGGCCGCGGCGTCTTTGCCGGAGCAAGCAGGCCACCCCACGAATCGAAGTCGAAGCCCGGGATGGTCTCGCCGATGGCGGGCAATTCCGGATGCGTGCCCACCCGTTTCGCGGTCGACACCGCGACCGCGCGCAGCTTGCCGTCCCTGACCATCGCGATCGCGCTGGACAGCGGCGCCATGAAGAACTGCACGCGCCCGGCGATGGTGTCGGTCAGCGCCTCGGGTATGCCCTTGAACGGCACGTGCACCACGTCGATCTTCGCGGCATCCTTGAACATCTCGGCCGCGAAGTGGGTGCCGCTGCCGGTGCCTGCAGAACTGAAGTTGAGTTGCCCGGGCTTCGCCTGTGCCAGCGCGAGCAGCTCGCGCACCGAGGTTGCAGGCAACGCGTTGGGCACCACCAGCAGGTAGGCGCTGGTGAACATCCGGGTGATGCCGGCGAAGTCGCGCACGGTGTCATACGACACCCGCGCCACGGCGGGCTGGATCACGTGGGCGCCGGACACCGCCAGCAGCGTGTGGCCGTCCGGCACGGCATCGGCGACCAGCTTGGCACCGATGGTGCCGCCTGCACCCGGTCGGTTGTCGACCAGCACGTTCTGGCCGAGCACCTCGGTCAGCCGGGTCGCGATCAGGCGCGAGAAGATGTCCGGCTGGCCGCCCGGCGTGAAGCCGATCACGATGCGGATCGGCCGTGTCGGGAACTCGGCAGCCGGGCGGCCCTGAGCCATGGCCGTACCGGGCAGCACGGCCGCAGTGAGCGACGCCATGCCCAGCATGGACATGCCGGACAGGGCGCAGACGACCGCGCAGCGCAGGCGGGTGCTGCGGACCTGGGACGCGCGGGCACTCGGGTGGCAGCATCCGGGCAGCTTCATGGCTTCCTCCTGGGCGGGCCGGTGGTCCGGCCGACGGGTTATGGCGGGTCTTGCCGGCTTGTGCAGGCTGGGGCCGGCCTTGCAGTACGGCACCGGACCCTGTGCACGGCGTGCACGTCGTACTCGACGAGCCGGCAGACTACATCACCGCAGCCGCCGTTGCAGCACCCGCCGGCGAGGGCCCCGGTGGTGGACCACTGACCCGTGCCGCCAGCCAGACCAGCAGCAGCACCGGCAGGCCGAGCATGGCTGTCCCGGTGAAGAACCAGCCGTACCCGACCTGGTCGACCACCCACCCGGAGAACCCGGCGAGGAACTTCGGCAGCAGCAGCATGATCGACGTGAACAGCGCGTACTGGGTGGCCGAATATGAAACGTTGGTCAGGCCAGAAAGGTAGGCGATGAAAGCCGCCGAGGCGATGCCGGCCGACAGGTTGTCGGCGGAGATGATCCAGATCAGCGCATTGAGGTCGTGACCCCGGCCGGCCAGCCAGGCGAACATCAGGTTGGTCACCGCCGACAGAAAGGCCCCGAGGAACAGCACGCGCATCACCCCGAGCTTCATCGCCATCACCCCGCCGACGCCGACACCGGCCAGGGTCATGATCAGCCCGTACACCTTGGACACCGCCGCCACCTCGTCCTTGGTGAAACCCATGTCGCGATAGAACGGGTTGGCCATCACGCCCATGACGACGTCGGAGATGCGGTAGACGGAAATCAGCGCGAGGATCAGCAGCGCGTGCCAGCGGTAGCGCACGATGAAGTCGACGAACGGGTTGACCGCCGCACCCTGCAGCCAGGCTGCGCAGCGCGCAAGCCAGCGCGGATAGCGCCGTGCAAGGCGCTCTGCCAGCGCCATTTCTTCCTCCGCCGCACCGGGCAGGGGTTGCGCCGCCGGCTCGGGCGACAGCAGCACCGTCAGCACGCCCAACAGCATCGATGCAGCCATCGCGAGGTAGGCCATCATCCACGGCGACTGTTCGTAGGTCGCCTCGCTCGGGTCGAAGCGCGCGGCGATCCACAGCACGCCGGCACCGGCCCAGATCATCGCCAGCCGATAGCCGGTCTGGTAGGCCGCAGCCATCGCTGCCTGCCGCTCGACGCCGGCGGACTCGATGCGGAACGCATCGAGCGCGATGTCCTGGGTCGCCGAGGCGAACGCCAGGAGAAGCGCGAACAGGATCAGCGGCTGCAGCGACTGTTGCGGATCGGACAGTGCCATGCCGCACAGGGCGCCGATGATCGCCACCTGTGCCAGCAGAAGCCAGCTGCGGCGCCGGCCGAAGCGGCGCGTCAGGAAAGGGATCGGCAAGCGGTCGACCAGCGGCGCCCACGCCCACTTGAATGCATAGGCAAGCGCGACCCAGCTCAGGAAGCCGATCGTGGTGCGATCGATGCCGGCTTCGCGCAGCCAGAACGACAGCGTGCCGAATACCAGCAGCAGCGGCAGGCCGGCGGAGAAGCCGAGCAGCAGCATGCGCGCCACCGGCGGTTCGCCATAGACCTTTGCTGCGTCGACCCAGCCGCGCCAGCCGGAACGCACCGGCGCCGCATCGGCGGGCACCGCGTTGTCGGCCGGGCTCAGGCGGTCACCATTCGATGTCGTAGTCGATCGTAAGCGGCGCATGGTCGGAGAAGCGCTTCTCCTTGTAGATCGACGCCTTTACCGCGTGCTGTGCCACCTCGGGCGTCGCGATCTGGTAGTCGATGCGCCAGCCGACGTTCTTTGCCCACGACTCGCCGCGGTTCGACCACCAGGTGTACTGCTCGGGCCGGTCGTCGATCTTGCGGAATACATCGACCCAGCCCTGCTGTTCGAACACCTCGGACAGCCAGGCCCGCTCCTCGGGCAGGAATCCGGAATTCTTCTGGTTGCTGCGCCAGTTCTTCAGGTCGATCGCCTGGTGCGCGATGTTCCAGTCGCCACACAGGATGAACTGCCGCTGCTCGGTGCGCAACGCCACCAGCAGCGGCATGAACCGGGCGAGGAAGGAAAACTTCGCCGCCTGCCGGTGGGGTCCGGCGGAGCCGGAAGGCAGGTAGATCGACACCACCGACAGGGTTCCGTAATCGCAGCGCAGGAATCGTCCTTCGCAATCGATCTCGGGGATGCCCAGCCCTTCGATGACGCGATCAGGCTTGCGCCGGGAATAGATCGCCACGCCGCTGTACCCCCGCTTGCTTGCGCAATGGAATGCGGCGAACCAGCCTTTCGGGGCAGCCAGGCGGGCGTCCAGGTCGCAGACCTGGGCCTTCACCTCCTGCAGGCAGGCGATGTCCGAGCGGCTGCGCGGCAGCCAATCGAAGAAACCCTTGGAAGCGGCGGACCGGATTCCGTTTACGTTGGCGGTGGTCAGGCGAAGCATGGGTTGACGATAGACATGGCGAGCATTGCAGATGATCATCGAGGGGAGCGGCAGGCCGGGTCGGTGCTA
>JBILGF010000254.1:0-5195 GCA_044351195.1 Burkholderiales bacterium | reverse complement strand
ACGGCGTTCTGCAAGACGGCTCGATGCAAGTGGACGGAAATCAGGGACATGGGGGTCAGAGACGAATTTCCTCTGGAAATTCGTCTCTGACCCCAATTTCCGTACACGCGTGCCTGTCCCGGATGCTTTCTAGAGCGACTTCAGGAAGACCTTGGAGCGCCGCTGCCAGTTGTAGAGCTGGCGCCTTTCGGCTGGCAGCTCGCTGACGTCGACTTCGTGGAAACTGTTCTCGACGAACCAGTGCGCGGTGTGGGTGGTCAGTGCGTACAGCTTGTCGAGCTTCTGCGCGCGGGCGCGAGCTTCGATATGCAGCAGCAGGGCCTCGCCATGGCCGGCGTTGCGATGGTCGGGATGCACGACCAGGCAGGCGAGTTCGGCCGCGCGGGCAGCGGGGAATGGATACAGGGCGGCGCAGCCGATCAGGCGGCGGTCGTGGTCGATCACGGTGAAGTAGCCGATCTCGCGTTCGATCCGTTCGCGTCCGCGCTTGACCAGCGTGCCTTCGGCCTCCAGCGGCGCGATCAATTGCAGCACCGCGCCGACATCGTCGATGCGCGCCGGTCGCAGCCGCTCGAGCGAGTCGCGCGAGATCATGGTGCCGATGCCGTGGTGGGTGAACAACTCGAGCAGCAGCGCGCCATCGACATGGCGGCTGACCAGGTGTGCACGGGCGACTCCGCGCCGGCAGGCGTCGATCGCCGCGGGCAGGAAGCGCTCGATGTCGGTGCCGCGCCCAACCCTGGACTTCTTCGAGCGGGCAATCCAGCTCTCGGCACTGCCCAGGGTGAGCTCGCGCAGCAGCCGGCCGCGGCCGCGCTGCACGCCGGCGCCGTCGATCATGAAGATCAGCTTCTCGGCGGCGAGTGCCGTGGCCACCGAAACCGCCACATCCTCGACGGTCAGGTTGAACGCCTCGCCGGTCGGCGAATAGCCGAGCGGGGACACCAGCACGATCTCGCCGGCATCGAGGCGGCCGCGCAGCGCCGGCACGTCGACCTTGCGCACCGCGCCGGTGTACTTCAGGTCGATTCCCTCGTAGACGCCGCGCGGACAGGCAACCACGAAATTGCCGCTGGCCACGTTGACCGCCGCATTGGCCATCGGCGTGTTCGGCAGCCCGGTGGACAGCAGTGCCTCGATCTCGATGCGCACGATACCGTTGGCCTGCTTCACGCAGCCCATGGTCGCGTTGTCGGTCACCCGCAGGCCGTTGGCATACGTGGACTCGATGCCCTGCTGCGCCATCAGCGTGTCGAGTTGCGGCCGCACGCCATGTACCAGCACGAGGCGCACGCCCAGGCTCGCCAGCAGCGCAACATCGTGCGACAGGTGCACGAGTTGCCCCTCATCGACCACCTCGCCACCGAACGCGACCACGAAGGTCTTGCCCCGGAACGCGTGGATGTACGGTGCCGCGGCGCGGAACCAGGTGACGAATGACGGCTGCGATGGGCTCATGTGGGGGCGAAGGCGGGAGAGAAATCGTCGATCGTCGCGCGCAGCGCGGCCAGTGCCGCCAGGGCGGCGGTTTCGGTACGCAGCACCCGGGGGCCGAGTGTCACCGGACGGTAACCTGCCGCCTGCGCCCGCGCCACCTCGCCGGGCGAAAAGCCGCCCTCCGGGCCGACCAGCAGGGCCAGCGTCCGCGGGACAGCATCCGGGCCTGACGCCGCCTGCGGCAACGGCAGGCCGCTGCCCGGGTGCGTGCCCCGGCCCGCGCAACGGGCATCGAATACGGCCAGCAACTCCGAAGTGAGCGTGCGCTCACATTCAGGATGAAGCAACAGACGCAGGCCATCTGCCGTACTCTGGTCGGCACAGGCTGGATCCAGCGCGCAGACCGGCTGCACCTCGAGCAGCCGGTTCATCCCGCACTGCTCGCTCGCCGATACCGCCAGTGCCTGCCAGTGCGCGACCCGCTTCATCGCGCGTTCGCCGGACAGCCGGACCACGCTGCGCTCGGCCAGCACCGGGGTGAACCAGCGTGCCCCGAGTTCGACCGACTTCTCGACCACCCAGTCCATCTTCTCGGTGGCGACCACTGCCTGCTGGACATGCACGTCGATCCGCGGCACCCGGTCGCCCGCGTGGAACGTTCCCAGCAGGACCTGTGCGGACCGGCCGCGCGGGCCTTCGAGCACCGCCTCGTATTCGCCACCATGGCCGCAGAACACGGCGATGGGCGTGCCTTCCGCCAGGCGCAGGACCCGCAGCGCATGATGCGCGGCATCGGCTGGCAACTCGACCCGGCTGCCGCGGGCGAGCCCGGGAACGGCCTGCGGGCAGTGGAACCGGGGCGTGAGCATCCGTATCCTGGGTTCGGTACAGGTGGCTTGAAGCGGAGTCGCTCCAGCGCAATGTTAGAGTGACCGGATTCTACACATCCCCCGGCATGCATCCCCTGCGCTTCGGCGCATCTTCCAACGTTCCCGTCACACCTGCCACCGACATGTCCGACCCGGCCGCACCCTCCCCCAACCGGCCGTCCGCCCTGCTCGAGGCGACCGTCGAGCTCGTGCGCGGGGTGGCCGCCCGCGAGGTGATGCCACGCTTCCTGAACACCCGGCAGTCGCGCAAGGGCGACGGCAGCGTGGTCACCGAAGCCGACATCGCTGCGCAGAAGGCACTGGCACCGCTGCTGCGTGGCCTGGTCGACTGCGGTTTCGTCGGCGAAGAGATGACCGGCAGCGAACAGCACGATGCCTGGTCGAACGGCGAACAGACCGTGTGGTGCGTCGACCCGATCGACGGCACCTCCAACTTCGCCTGCGGCCTGCCCAGCTTCGCGATCTCCGTCGCGCTCGTGCGTGCCGGCCGGCCGGTGCTCGGCGTGATCTACGATCCGGTGGCCGACGAGGCCTTCCAGGCCGAGGATGGCCGGGGTGCCTGGCTCAATGCGGCGCCACTGCCGCTGCACCGGCGCACGGTCGCGCTGCGCCAGGCGATGGCCGGCATCGA
Source organism: Burkholderiales bacterium (assembly GCA_044351195.1). GTDB lineage: Bacteria > Pseudomonadota > Gammaproteobacteria > Burkholderiales > CAIKXV01 > CAIKXV01. The sequence goes on along the minus strand of JBILGF010000254.1, from coordinate 2,237 downwards.
GTTCAAGCGCCTGGACCGGGCACTGGCCGCATGCCTGACCGCGAAGGCACCGTACTGCTCGCAGCGCAACTACGGTTCGAGCGCGCTCGAGTGGTGCTACGCAGCAGCCGGACGATTTGACGTGTATCTTCACGGCGGTCAGAAGCTCTGGGACTATGCTGCAGGATGGCTGATCTTTCGGGAAGCAGGCGGACACTGTGCATCGCTCGACCACGACGAGTTCTGGGACGGCGAGGTATGGGAGAAATCCGTGATCGCGGCGCTCGACCCGGCGCTGTTCGCCGAATGGAAGGGCTGGCTGCGCGCGAACCGGCCCGCGCCGTCCGGGGCCACCGCGGGCTGAGTCACCCCTACCCGGTGCGGCGCGCAACCCCTCGAGCCTGCGCATGAAGATCATCATCCTCGGTGCCGGGCAGGTCGGCTCCACCGTTGCCGAGAGCATGGTGTCGGAAGCCAACGACATCACCATCGTCGACACCGATGGCGACCGCCTGCGCCAGCTCGCCGACCACCTCGACCTGCGCACCGTCGAGGGCAATGCCGCGCATCCGTCGGTCCTGCGCTCGGCCGGTGCCGACGATGCAGACCTGCTGCTGGCGGTGACCCAGAGCGATCAGGCCAACCTGGTCGCCTGCAAGCTTGCCTCGACCGTGTTCAACATCCCCACGCGCATCGCGCGCATCCGATCGGCCGATTACCTCGGCCATCCCGAGGTGTTCAGCCCGGAGAACTTCTCGGTCGACGTGACGATCTGCCCCGAGCAGATCATGACCGACTACATCACCCGGCTGATCGAGTTCCCGGAGTCGCTGCAGGTGCTCGACTTCGCCAACGGCCGGCTGCAGATGGTGGCCGTGCGGGCGTTCACCGGCGGCCCGCTGGTCGGCCGCCCGCTGTCGGAGATCCGCCAGCACATCCCGGACATCGACAGCCGGGTGGCGGCGATCTTCCGCCGCGACGCGCCGCTGATCCCCACCGGAGACACGGTGATCGAGCATGGCGACGAGGTGTTCTTCCTTGCCGCGAAAGAGCATATCCGCACCGTGCTGCGCGAGATGCGCCGGGCCGACCAGCCGGTGCGGCGGGTGATGATCGCCGGCGGCGGCAACATCGGCTCGCGCCTGGCGGCATCGCTCGAATCGAAATACCAGGTGAAGCTGATCGAACTGCACAAGCGTGCCGCCGAACGGCTGTCGCAGGAACTCGACCGCACGCTGGTGCTGTGCGGCGACTCCACCGACGAGGCACTGCTCTCCGACGAGCATGTCGGCGAGATGGACGTGTTCTGTGCGCTGACCAACGACGACGAGAACAACATCATGTCCTCGCTGCTCGCCAAGCGCATGGGCGCGCACCGGGTGATCACGCTGATCAACCGCGCGGCCTATGTCGACCTGGTGCATGGCGGACAGATCGACATCGCACTGTCGCCGGCCACGGTCACCATCGGTTCGCTGCTCACGCATGTCCGGCGCGGCGACTGCGTGGCCGTGCATTCGCTGCGCCGGGGCGCGGCCGAGGCGCTGGAGATCATCGCCCATGGCGACGGCCGGTCGTCGAAGGTGGTCGGGCGCACGATCGAGGCGATCGACCTGCCCAAGGGTGCGACCATTGCGGCGATCGTGCGCCGGCGCGAGCCATCGCCCGAAGGTCAGGCCACCAGCGCGATCGGCAGCGACGCCGAGGTGATCATCGCGCACCATGACACCGTGATCAGGCGCGACGACCATGTGATCGTGTTTGCGGTGTCCAAGGACCTGGTGCCGAAGATCGAGAAGCTGTTCGCCGTCGGCGTCGGCTTCTTCTAGCAGTGGCCGACTTCCGTTCGCGCGAGCTGCACCGGAACCTTTCGGTGCTGCATGTGTTCGGCCTGATCACCCTCATCTTCGGCATCACCATGGTCATTCCGCTGGGTGTGTCGCACGTGCTCGCCGACGGCGCGGCCGGGGGCTTCGAGCGCGCGATCGCGATCACCACGGCGGCAGGCGCCGCGACCTGGCTGGTGACCCTGCGCTACCGGCGCGAACTGGAGATCCGCGACGCCTTCCTGCTGGTCGCGATGGTGTGGGCGGTGCTGCCCGGTTTCGCGGCGCTGCCGCTGCATGCGTCGATCGAAGGCCTGTCGGCGACCGACGCCTACTTCGAGGCGGTGTCCGGCATCACCGCCACCGGTGCGACCGTGCTCACCGGCATCGACCACCTGCCCGCATCGATCAACGTCTGGCGCACCCAGATGC
>JBILGF010000253.1:0-5196 GCA_044351195.1 Burkholderiales bacterium | reverse complement strand
GCGGGTCAGTGTCGCGAAGTAATCGTCGCTCGCGCCATCCGAACCGACGTCATCGAGCAGCAGCCGCACCTTCACGCCGGCCCGGGCGCGCTCGGCGAGCGTATCGCGCAACCGGTCGCCGGCGCGGCCCGGGTCCCAGATGTAGTACTCCAGGTGCACGTGGTCGGTGGCTGCGCGGATGGCCGCCTCGATCGCCGCGTAGCAGTCGTCGCCGTCGATGTAGAGCGTCACCGGTTCGTCGGCGCGCAGCGGCGCCGGTTGCCCGAGCTCGGTGGCCAGGCGCGCGAGCTGGCGATAGCGCACCCGGATCGCCTCGCCCATGACGGCGCCGACCGTTGTGCCCAGCCCCGGCGCGACCTGTCGGATCTGGTGCCGCGCATGCGCGTAGCGCAGCTTCTTGCGGTAGAGCCGGCGCGGGCCGAAGAAGAGGTAGATCGCTGCGCCGACGTAGGGCAGGGCAAGCAGCGCGAGCGCCCAGGCGAGCGTGGCCGCCGACGAGCGCCTGGCCAGGATGAGCCCGACGATCACGGCGACCGCCCACGCCAGGTAGGCAATGGTGAGGAACAGCTTCCAGTGCGCGGCGAGGAGAGCGCCGGATTCGGCGAATGCAGACAACATGCGCCCAAGCTTACCCTTGCTGATCGATGGCGGCGGTTGCGAGCCCGGATATCCTTGCCAGCGAGAATGATCGGCGTCGCGCAGCCGATCGAGGTGCGCTCCTGCGTGTTTCCTCAGAGCCCCGGCCGGGGGCTTGATCTGTCGAACACGACCTGGTCCCACCAGCCCAGGCGCTCGAAGAAGTCGCGTGCCATCGCGGGTGGTACGCCCTCGGCGATCTCGCCCAGGGTCCGGATGCCGTCCACGCGATCGAACAGGCGCTTCTCGGCTGCATTGATCGGCAGCACCAGGTCGCGATAGATGTGGGTACGGTTGATCAGCACGGCGGCTGCGCCGGGCGGCAGCCGTTCCTGCACGCAGATCGTGTCCGGCAGGCGGATGGGTACCGAGGCGCGCCACGCGTGGCCGGCTTGCTCGCCCAGGTCGTAGGGTGGCGTACCGTCCGGATGGTCGTCCCGACAGGCCACCACGCTGTGCATCACCATCGTGCCGCGGAACAGTTCGACCGCGGCGAACTGTTCCGGCGCGGTCAACGCGGCGATACGGCCGGCCTGGGGAAGCGTGGCCATCACGCCGCAGTGCGGGCTGTAGGGCGCCTGGCTGAGCCAGCGGCCGAAGCGCAGACCCCCCTGGGCCAGGAACTCGAACAACTGCGGCACCGAATAGGCGCGGTCCTGCGGATTGAGCAGCGCGTCGGCCACGGCCGCGGCATGCCTGAAGTCGGGTGCCTGTCGCAGCAGGTGCTCCAGCGGATGGCCGGGCGGCAACGACCTGAGCGCGATCATCAGGTCGGCGATGCCCGCGTCGGTGGCGGGCACTCCGATGCGCCGGCAGAAGTCCTGCAGCAGGTAGATGCCGGTGCGGCCGTAGGGGGCATACACCATCAGGTGCATCACGCCGTCGGGCTTGAGCACGCTGCGCAGCGCCTGCAGGCCTGCGACAGGGTCGGGCAGGTGGTGCAGCACGCCGGTGCAGACGACCTGGTCGAACTGCATGCCGAGTTCGCCCGCACGCTCGACGGGAAGCTGTTGCAACTGCAGGTTGTCGAGCCCGTACCTGTGTTTGAGCGCTTCGGTGCAGCGCACGCTGGTGGCGCTGAAGTCGATGCCGGTCACGCGCGCCGCGGGCCAGCGCACGGCATGCCTGGCCGCCTGCGAGGTACCGCAACCGGCGATCAGGATCGAAGGGTCTTCGCGGTAGGGCAGGTCGGGCTGGAACAGGTGATGGTCGGCGCGGCGCCGCTGCGGGTCGGCCCACAGTTGGCGGTACGGGTCGAGGCTGTCGATCGGCCCGGGATAGGGGTAGCGCTCGTAGAAGGCCTGGACGCGGTCGATCGTCACGGAAGAAGACAGCGGGAGTTCTGCGGAGGAGCTCATCGAACGGGCATCATGAACAAAAAATCCCCGGCAAGCCCATGGCCTGCCGGGGATAGGACCACTGCGATTGCGCGCCAGACGGGCCGCGCGATCGGCGCGGGCTGATCAGCCGCCCTTCTGGCCCGCAGCCAGGCTCTCGAGCACCGCGTCCAGCGAGAAGCTGCCCACCTTCTGGCTAGGCGGGAACTCCTTGAACGTGGCGATGTACTTGCCGATGAACTCCTGCGCCGGCACGAACATGAACACGCGATCGAGACGCCAGTGGTCGTAGTCGATCGAGACCTTGTCGGCGATCTCGAACGGATCGGTGCGCAGGTTGAACAGCTTGGGTACGCGCAACGACACGAAGGGCTCGGCCCAGACCGCGAAGCCGTGGGCGCGCTGCTCCTGGAACACGATCTTCCACTGGTTGTAGCGCAGAGCCACCAGCGAGCCGTCGTCGTTCCAGTAGAAGAACTCCTTGCGCGGGCTGGGCGCCTTGCCGCCGATGGCCGGCGTGAGATCGTAGCCATCGAGGTGGACCTTGAAGGTCTTGTTGCCGACCTTCATGCCCTTGAGCAGCTGCTCTTTCACGCCAGGCACACCGGCGATCGTCATGATCGTCGGCAGCATGTCTTCGTGCGAGAAGATGTCGTTGTTGACGGTACCGGGCTTGATATGGCCGGGCCAGCGGATCGCGCAGGGCACGCGGTAGCCGCCCTCCCAGTTCTCGTTCTTCTCGCCACGGAACGGCGTGGTGCCGCCATCGGGCCAGGAGAAGCATTCGGCGCCGTTGTCGGTCGAATACATCACGATGGTGTTGTCAGTGAGGCCCAGTTCGTCGAGCTTGTCGAGAATCTGCCCGACGTGCCCGTCGTGCTCGACCATGCCGTCGGGGTAGGTGCCCAGGCCGGTCTTGCCCTTCGATTCTTCCTTCAGGTGCGTGAAGATGTGCATGCGGGTGGAGTTCCACCACAGGAAGAACGGCTTGTCGGCCTTCTTCGCCTTCTCGAGATAGTCCAGCGTGAGGGCGGTGACCTCTTCGTCGATGGTCTTCATGCGCTCGATGTTGAGCGGACCGGTGCTTTCGATCTTCTGCGTGCCGTCCGGGTTGGCCCAGCTGTGGATCACACCGCGCGTCGCATACTTCTTGATCATTTCGGGATCTTTGAAGTAGTCGGGGTTCTCCGGCTCCTGCTCGGCGTTCAGGTGGTACAGCGAGCCGAAGAACTCGTCGAAGCCGTGCGCGGTGGGCAGGGTCTCGTCGGCATCGCCGAGGTGGTTCTTGCCGAACTGGGCGGTCATGTAGCCCTGGTCCTTGAGCAGCTCGGCGATGGTGACATCGCGTGCCTGCAGGCCTTCCTTGGCGCCGGGCAGGCCGACCTTCAGCATGCCGGTACGGAAGCCCGACTGGCCGGTGATGAAGCAGGCGCGGCCGGCGGTGCAACTCTGCTGGCCGTACCAGTCGGTGAACATCGCGCCCTCCTTGGCGATGCGATCGATGTTCGGGGTCTTGTAGCCCATCATGCCGTGATTGTAGGCGCTGATGTTGAACCAGCCGATGTCGTCGCCCCAGAGGATCAGGAAATTCGGTTTCTTGTCAGCCATGGCTCCATCCTTTCTTCAGCAAACAAGGCGCACATGCGCCAGTAGGACAACCCGATCGAGTTGTACGGTCGAGAAAATCATGATCGTTGGCCTGCAGCGGAACTGGCCTGGGCCTCGGCCTGGATCAACGCCTGTGGCGCCACCGGCTCGACACCGCTGAACGGTGTCTTCGGATCGCGGTCGCCGTGGCAGAAGCGGAACTTGCTGCCGCTGCCGCAGGGGCAAGGCTGGTAGGCATCGCGCTGGGCGTCCAGCGCAGCGATGCTGGTCATCACCTCGGCGGGCGGGTGGCCCTTCCTGTACAGCTGGGCCATCACGTTGAAGGTCGGCCCGGTGTGCATGAAGAACTTCTCGAGCCCGGCGCAGAGATAGTTCTGCCCCGGCTCGCCATCCTTGCTGAGCGCGAAGCGGTCCTTGGGGCAGCCGCCATTGCACCAGTTGCGTACCTTGCAGGTCTGGCACTGCTGCGTCAGCGAGTCGCGCTTGCCCTGGCCGAACTGTCGCTGCTCGCTTGATGCCACCAGCGTGAGCATGTGCGTCTTGTGGATGTTGCCCAGCAGGTGCTTCGGCTCGACGAAGTGATCGCACGAGTAGAGGTCGCCATTGTGCTCGAGCGCCGGGCCGTAGCCGCAGGTGGGCGCATGGATGCACAGCAGGTGGCGGCCGAAGAAGGCCTCGAGCGTGACGTCGAACAGCTGCACATAGACCTGGCCCACATCACGTCGTACCCACTCTTCGAACACGTCGATCAGAAAGGTGCCGTACTGTTCCGAGCCGACGGTGCGTTCGGTGACCAGGTTGCCGGTCTGGGTGTAGAGCACGCGCTTCTCGCCGGGTACCTCGCTCCAGCCCTTGTTGGCGATAGCGATGGTCTGCTCGGTGGCGCGTTCGATGATGGGGATGAACTGCACCCACTTCGCACCCAGTTCGTCGCGGAAGAAGCGGTAGACCGTTCGCCCATGGTGCTGGTTGGCGGCATTGACCGTGCACAGGATGTTGAACTCGACGTCGTGCCTGCGCAGCGCCCTCCAGCCCTTCATCACCAGGTCGAAGGTACCTTTGCCGCGGCGGTCGAGCCGATAGGTATCGTGCAACTCGCGCGGGCCGTCCACGCTCAAGCCGACCAGGAAGTCGTGCTGCTTGAAGAACGTGCACCAGGCGTCGTCCAGCAGCAGGCCATTGGTCTGGAACGTGTGCTTCACCGTCTGCCCGGGCTGGCGGTACTTCTCGACCAGCTCGACCGCATGCTCGAAGAACTCCAGCTTCATCAGCGTCGGTTCGCCGCCCTGCCAGGCCACGGTGACCTCGGGCACGCGGTGCGATTCGAGCAACTGGCGGATGTAGGCCTCGAGCGTGGCCGCCGACATCCGGCTGCGGTCGTTCGGGTACAGCGCCTCTTTGGAAAGAAAGAAGCAGTAGGTGCAATCGATGTTGCAGGTCGACCCGCTGGGCTTGGCCAGCAGATGGAACCCCGGTGGACCCGAGTCGGGCATCGGCGGGTGTCCTGCAGTCGATTCGGCGAACGGGGTCATCGTCAGGTTTCAGTGAAACGGGTCTGGTTTCCGCAGTTCAGACAATCACGGTTCATGCCGCAGCCGAGCGATGCCATTCGCCA
>JBILGF010000251.1:0-5227 GCA_044351195.1 Burkholderiales bacterium | reverse complement strand
ATCCTTGGGAATCACTGCTTTCGCGTTACACAGCTGGCGGACCTGCTGTGCCCTGCGAGTCCACCGGGTTGGAGTGTGAACTGCGCATGGACCGATTGAAAGGTGCAGTGGGCGCTCCGGCGGTTGAGCGCTCGGCGGGTAGGGCGGGGGATAGCTGATTTAGCAGCCCTGCAACCCGCATGAATGCTTGGGGTTGACAGACACCCTCTCCGCCAGTTGTTTCGATACTTCAATCCAGGCGCCTTCGTGGCGCCTGTTTTGTTTTTGGTCAATGACCCCTGCGACTCAGGCAGCTTGAAACTTCAGGGGCTTGACCCCCGACAGCGCCTTGGACCCCTTGATGGCCTGCCTCGCTTGCCAAAGGTCGTACGCGGTTTGCTGCGCCAGCCACACTTCTGCAGAACCTCCGTGATCGCGACCGAGCCAGCGCTCGATGCGCAGCGCCATCGCCGGGCTGATGGAAGCCCGACCGTTGAGAACCTTTATCTGCCCCGCAAAGCACGCGCAGGCCCGTCATGATGCGGGCCTGGCCAGGGCGGACGTGAAGGGGTGTCTTTAGAGAGCAACCCGGGCGGAGTGCCTCACGTACCGATCACGCCGCCATCTTCCTTGGTGATGACCAGGGTCGCCGAACGGCCAAAGCGACCCGGGTCGGGCCAGGTGCCGGTCAGCTTGCCGGCGGCAAAGTCTTCCGCCGTGGTGGTGGCGCCCGGGTGCTGCACGTTCACGAACATGGTCCTGCCGTCGGGCGTGGTGATGACACCGGTGATCTCCTGGCCGACAGGGCCAACCAGGAAACGCTTGATCTCGTTGGTGCGCGGGTCTGCGCACAGCATCTGGTTGTTGCCGAACGGCGCGTAGTCCCCGCGGTTCATCGCGTTTTCACTCATGTCGGTCTGGATCCACAGGCGGCCATCCTTGTCGAACCACAGACCGTCCGGGCTGTTGAAGATCTGGTCCTTGTCGAGCGGCCTGCCGGCGAACATCGAATCGTTCTCGGGACCGGCGAGCAGGAAGATTTCCCAGTTGAACCGGGTGGCGGCCGGATCGTTACCGGCTTCGGTCCAGCGGATGATGTGGCCCCAGCGGTTCTTTGCGCGCGGGTTCGCCTTGTCGGTGCTGGCCCGGCCGCTGTTGTTGGTCAGGGTGAAGTACACCTGTCCGTTCCTCGGGTCGATGGTGCCCCATTCGGGGCGGTCCATGCGGGTGGCACCCAGCCGGTCGGCCGCCAGCCGGGTGTTCATCAGCACGTCGGCCTGGCTTTCGAACCCTGCGTGTGCAGGATCGGGCTGAGCACCCTGTTGGCTGTGCGTCGGGCTCAAGGGACCTTGACCGAACACCAGAGGCAACCATTCCCCCGCGCCAGTGTCGCTGAATCTGGCCACATACAACGTGCCGTCGTCGAGCAGGGCGCCGTTGGCCACGCCAGCCGCTTTGCGATACACGCCCCTGGAGACGAACTTGTAGATGTACTCGTTGACTGCGTCGTCGCCCGAATAGCACACGATCGGCTTGCCTTCGACACCCGGTTGGAACACCACACCCTCATGCGCAAAGCGGCCCATGGCCGTACGCTTGACCGGCGTGCTGTCGGGGTTGAAGGGGTCCACCTCGACCATCCAGCCGAAACCGCTGGCCTCGTTGCGGAAGTCCTGCGTCGCATCGGCACCCCGAGCCGTAACGTCGAAGCGGGCGTACGCATCGGCGCCGCTGTCAGCCAGTTCCCAGCCGTAGCGTGATGTGGCGGGCTTGCTCTCGCCGTGACGCACGCCGAAGCGGCGCTGATCGCGCGTGCGAGCACTGGCGGGGACCATGTTGATGAAGTAGCCGGCCCAGTTCTCCTCGGCCATCATGTAGGTGTTCCAGGGCGTGACACCGTGGGCGCAGTTGTTCAGCGTGCCGCGGGTGCGGGTGCCGTCCGGGCTGTACCGGGTCTTGACGAAATCGGTGCCCCGTACCGGGCCGCTGATGGCCATGGGCGTCAAGCCCGTGATGCGCCGGTTGAAGCGGCTGGGCACCACGTCCCACTGGCCATTGCTGCCCTTCCGGACATGGACCACCGACACGCCGTGACCATTCAGCTCCTTGAGGCACTCGTCGGCTGGACGCTTGCCGTTGACCAGCGCCGGCACCGCGGCACGCGTGAGTTTCTGGCCCACGGCGCTGGCGTGCATGTAGCGTGGCTCCACGTATTCGTGGTTGAGCACCAGCAGACCTTCGCTGGAACTGCCCTTGTACGGGTCTGTTCCTTCGATCGGGAAGAAGTGCATGCCATCGTGGTGGCTGCCGACCTGGTTGGCCTGGTCGGCACCGGTGTACTTGAGAGGGTCGAAGCGCGGCATGTTGCCGGCGATGGGCGTGCCCCAGGGAATGAAGGTCTGCACCTTGTAGCCCTTGGGGACAAGCACGGTGTCGGCGCTGCTCACCGGCACTGCTTCGAAGCCGATTCGACTGCCACCCCTGCTGCCTGTGCTGGAGGCGCAGCCCGCCAGTCCGAAGCCCCCGAACAATGCGGCAACGGAGGCGCCCAGGCCACCTTTGAGCGCCGACCGGCGGCTCAGGTTTACGGTGAGCACGTCGTTGAAGTGGCGGTTCGCGCTGTCGTTGCACACCGGCTCGTCGCCGTCGCCGTTGTCGATGATCAGGGGGTAAGAGGGGTGTGCCATCGGGGCATTCCTGTCGGGTTGAGGTCTGTCCGCGAGCGTACGAGACGTGTGTGACAACTTCAGGACACCGTCAACGTCTCGTCGGGCTCCCTGCCCGATGCCTTCGATCGGCCCATGGCCCGCGAGACCGGGAAAGCACTGTACTCAATCGCCGACCTCGTCATCCATCCACCGTCCCGGCTCCCTGTGTCCATCGACCGACAGACGACCAGCTTCAAAGGAGATGACATGGTACGGCCTGCGCCGCCGTCGCTCGACCAGACAGCAGAAGGCGTTGGCGTTCAGTGAAACCGAACCGATCCATGTACCGGCGGCGGAAATCCGAACCGACTGACCGCGGTAGGTGACGATCAGGCGGTCAACCGCCGCACTCAGCGTTATCTCCCCGGATCGCTGCCCGCTGAACCACTCGCCACACAGTTTCCGGCACACGATGCGCAGACTGCGGCTGTCGACGCACAGTCGGAGGCTGCGCTCTGACATCCGGGCGCGGGCGGCTTTCCAGGCCACGTAGTCCGCACCTGCCGCCAGGAGGGCGGGTACTTTCTTGTTCGGGTTCGCAAGCCTCCAGATCCGGAAGACCTCGGCTTCGAGTGCGATCGCGGGCATACGCTCCGGCAGGATGCGTTCATCCGAGCCTGCAGTGCGGCCGTAGTACCACCAGGCCCTGAGCGTCCACGCGCCGGGTACCTCCCCCGCAAGAAACGAGATGCCATCCAGTTCAGCCGTCAACGTGTCGCCTGACGGGCTGCGGACGAACCCGAGGATCTCTTCGAGCATCTCAGGCACGAACCCTTCCGGAGTCGCCAGGTTACTCATCGCAAGTCCTCGGGACGCGCTGACAGGCCTCTCGCCCCTGGCGGGCTCGACAACATTCCGACGGCGATCGCGATGCGGGCAAACGGCATCGGATTTCCGGCGCATTTCTTCATCGAGGCGTTCATGTCGACCCTCTCGGCGTTTGATAGTAGCAAAATGCAACGAACCTAAGTATACTCACTTAAGAGCGCGATGCAACTAACAAGGAGAACCAGGTGGCTTACGACATCATCGGAGACGTTCACGGGCAGGCCGGAAAGCTGAAGGCGCTGCTTCGGCAGCTTGGCTACGCGGCGCGCAACGGCACGTGGCGGCACTCCGATCCCCTGCGCACCGCAGTGTTCGTCGGCGACTACATCGACCGCGGGCCGGAGCAGGTCGAGACCATCGAGATCGTGCGCGGGATGGTGGACAAGGGAACCGCGCGAGCAATCATGGGTAACCACGAGTTGAACGCGATCGCGTGGGTGACCGAAAGGCGGGGTGGGAAACCGGGCGAGTATCTGCGGGCGGACAAGGGGGAAAAGCGGCCCCAGCACCAGGCATTCCTTGACGCCGTAGGCGAGGGGTCCGACAAGCACCGCGAATACGTCGACTGGTTCAAGACGCTACCGCTCTTCCTGGACCTCGGCGAGATTCGTGTGGTGCACGCCTGGTGGCACCCGCCGCACCTCGCCGTGGCGGAAGGCCGTGCGGATGAGGGCTTGCGGCTCAACGATGACCTTCTGCACGCGGTCCATGATCGCGCCTCTCCGGAGTCGAAGGCCGTGCAGGAGATGTGCAAGGGCATGGAGGTCGACCTGCCAGCGGGCTGCCGGTTCGTCGACAAGGACGGAATTTCGCACGGCAACGTCCGCCTGAAGTGGTGGGATACGTCGGCGCGAACCTTCAAGGACGCGGCGATCGGCCCGCCTGCTGCGATCGAGAACGTCCCTGATCTGCTGCTGCCAGCGGATCTGCCCATGGGCCTGGATAGTGAAGTGCCGGTGTTCATCGGGCACTACTGGTTCACTGATGAGCCGGCGCCGCTGACGGAGAAGCTCGCCTGCCTGGACTACGCGGCTGCAGTGGGTGATCGGCCACTGATGGCGTATCGGTGGGATGGTGAAAAGATCCTGGGTAAAACCGGTTTCGTGGGGTCGCACTAGCGAGCCGACAAGACCGGGTACTCCAATGGCGCCGAAGCCACGGGCGTTCGGAGGTTCCGAAAGCCTCGCTGCCGAGGCCATGACTCGCCAGGTGGTCGTGCCGTTGTCTGCAGCATCGACTTCGGCGGCGCCATGCGATTGCAGGGGTATGATCCTGATACGGCAGGCAACGGATCGTTCGCATGTCCACGGCGCATGGGTCGTCAGGGGATTGCTTGCGTTCCGGTACACGGTGCCTTTGTGCAGGAGGCCTGGCGGTGACAACGGCCACCGGAATGTGCCATCTTGCACACACCGTTCGAGCGATTGCGACCCCTTGAGGGAACTGTCGTGCCCATCCACCTGACCCGCTCGCTTCCGCCCCTGTCCTGGGTATGGTCTGCGCTGATCGTCCTGCTGCTGATGTTCGCGCTGCCAGGTGCCGTTGTGCACGCGGCGCAACCGGCCGAGAAGGCGGCGCCGGCACCGGCACCGGTCGACGCGAAAGGGTCTGCGAGGACGTCACCCGGCGGGGCAGCCGGTGCGCCGCTCGTGTTCGTCGCCGGTATCGAGGGCATCATCGACCTGGGTCTCGCGCCGTATGTGCAACGGGTG
>JBILGF010000250.1:0-5228 GCA_044351195.1 Burkholderiales bacterium | reverse complement strand
CGGCGTTGCCGACACGAAGATCGTCTGCGGCATCAGCTGCTCGAACTCCTCGAACTTGAGCGGCCGGTTGTCGAGCGCGGAGGGCAGCCGGAAGCCGTAGCCGACCAGGTTTTCCTTGCGCGCCCGGTCGCCGCGGAACATGCCGCCGACCTGCGGGATGCTCACATGGCTCTCGTCGATGATCAGCAGCGCTTCCTGCGGCAGATAGTCGATGAGGGTCGGTGGCGGCTCGCCCGGGCCGCGCCCCGACAGGTGGCGCGAGTAGTTCTCGATGCCCTTGCAGAAGCCCATCTCGTTCAGCATCTCGAGGTCGAAACGGGTGCGCTGTTCGATGCGCTGCGCCTCGATCAGCTTGCCTTCCTGGGCGAAGTGGTTGATCCGCTCGTGCAGCTCGAGCTTGATCGCCTCGATCGCGCGCTGGGTGGTGCTGCGCGGGGTGACGTAATGGCTCGAGGGATAGACCGTGTAGCGCGCGGTCTTGCGCAGGATGTGCCCGGTCAGCGGATCGAACAGCGACAGCTCCTCGATCTCGTCGTCGAACAGCGACACGCGCACCGCGATCTCGGCGCTCTCCGCGGGAAAGATGTCGATGGTGTCGCCGCGCACGCGGAAGGTCCCGCGCTTGAACTCCATGTCGTTGCGGTGGTATTGCATCGTGGTGAGCCGACTGATGATCTCGCGCTGCGCGACCTTCTCCTGGGCGCGCAGGTGCAGGATCATGCTGTGGTAGTCGACCGGGTCGCCGATGCCGTAGATGCAGGACACGGTCGCGACGATGATGGTGTCGCGCCGCTCGAGCAGCGATTTCGTGGCCGACAGCCGCATCTGCTCGATATGCTCGTTGATCGAGGAGTCCTTCTCGATGAACAGATCGCGCGAAGGCACGTACGCCTCGGGCTGGTAGTAGTCGTAGTACGAGACGAAGTACTCGATCGCGTTCTCCGGGAAGAACTCGCGCATCTCGGCATAGAGCTGCGCGGCGAGCGTCTTGTTCGGTGCCAGCACCAGCGCCGGCCGGCCGATACGCGCGATCACGTTGGCCATGGTGTAGGTCTTGCCGGAGCCGGTCACCCCGAGCAGGGTCTGGAAAGCCAGCCCGTCCCGGATGCCCTCGGTCAGGGCCTCGATCGCGGCTGGCTGGTCTCCAGCCGGCGGATAGACCAGGTGCAGGCGAAACGGACTGCCCGGGTATCGCACCACCTCGACCGGCTCTTTCGCCGGTTTGTCCGCAGGGGTCGGCGCAGCCAGTGCGCCCCGGGTGGCGTCATCACCCACCGCCGCTGCCGCGGCGTCGCGATCCTGCGCGGCGCGGCGCATGAACGGCGCCAGCTCGGCCAGGGCGAGGTCGGTGCCGTTGTCCATGTCGTCGCCCGCACGCGCACCGCCGCGCGTCCTGGTCGAGCCGGCGGATCGGGGGGGGTTTCGCCTCGAACCCTGCATTGCGGGTACACTCTTTTGGTCAAGTACAACCGATCATGATATCTCCAAAGCACCCATGAACCCGCCTGCCCAGCCCTCGTTCCTCGCCGAAGTATCCATGGCCCCGCGCGATCCCATCCTGGGGGTCACCGAGGCCTACAACGCCGATGGCAATCCGAGGAAGGTCAACCTCGGGGTCGGCGTCTACTACGACGAAGACGGCAAGGTGCCGCTGCTCGAATGCGTGCGCCAGGCCGAGCACCGGATGGAGCAAGCGCCCGCGCCGCATGTCTACCTGCAGGGCGACGGTTTCGCCGATTACAACCGCACGGTGCGCGATCTGGTGTTCGGCGCGGCCAGCCCGGTGGTGACCGAGGGGCGCGTGGTGACCGTGCAGTCGCTGGGCGGCACCGGTGGCCTGAAGATCGGTGCCGATTTCCTGAGACGCTTCGCGCCGGGCGCGAAGGTCTACATCAGCGACCCGAGCTGGGAGAACCATCGGGGCCTGTTCGAGGCGGCCGGTTTCGCGGTCGAAAACTACGCTTACTACGACGTGGCTACCCGTGGCGTGGCCTTCGATCGGATGCAGGCCGACCTCGAGGCGATGCCTGCGGGCTCGATCGTCGTGCTGCATGCCTGCTGCCACAACCCCACCGGTGCCGACCTCACCCGCGACCAGTGGTCCGCGGTGATCGAGGTGGTGACGCGGCGCAACCTGATCCCTTTCCTCGACATTGCCTACCAGGGCTTCGGCGACGGGCTCGATGCCGACGGCGAGGTGGTGCGCCGGTTCGCCGCCACCGGGGGGCCGTCCATCGTCGCCAATTCGTTTTCCAAGTCGTTCTCGCTGTACGGCGAACGTATCGGTGCACTGTCGGTGGTCACCACGTCGAAGGAAGAGTCCGGGCGCGTGCTCAGCCAGTTGAAGCGGGTGATCCGTACCAACTATTCCAACCCGGCCGCGTTCGGCGCGAAGATCGTCGCCAGCGTCCTCGACTCGGGCGATGGCCGCGCCCTGTGGGACAGCGAACTCGCCCACATGCGCGACCGCATCAAGTCGCTGCGCCGGCAACTGGTCGACAAGCTGAAGGCGCGCGTGCCGGATGCCGACTTCGGGTTCGTGATCGAGCAGCGCGGCATGTTCTCGTACTCTGGCCTGACCGCCGAGCAGGTGCACCGGCTGCGCGACGAATACTCGATCTACGCGATCGACACCGGCCGCATCTGTGTCGCCGCCCTCAATGCGCGCAACCTCGATTACGTTGCAGATGCGATCGCGGCGGTGCTCAGGAAATAGCCCCACGCACGCACGCGGTGGCGAAGTGCATTGACCACCTGCAGCGGGTTCGCTATATTCGCGGGCTTGCCTGTTCCCCGATAGCTCAGTCGGTAGAGCGACGGACTGTTAATCCGCAGGTCCCTGGTTCGAGCCCAGGTCGGGGAGCCATCTCACAGGACGCCCGCAGCAATGCGGAGCTCCGCTCAAGGCCAGTGTCGACAGCCGCGGGGTCTGTTCCTGTTTTCCGCCAGCAGGGCCAACAGGATTCGGTGCATCCCCGATGATCGCGCTGCTCTGGTTTGTCGCGGGCCTGGCCGCACTCGTACTGGGCGCAGACCTGCTGGTACGCGGCGCCTCACGCCTCGCTTCCACCTTCGGCATTTCGCCGCTGGTCATCGGTTTGACCGTGGTCGCGATGGGCACCAGCGCGCCCGAGATGGCGGTCAGCGCCGGTGCGGTGCTGGCGGGGTCCGCAGGCATGTCTCTGGGCAACGCCGTGGGCAGCAACACCTTCAACGTGCTGGTGATCCTCGGCCTCGCAGCGGTGATCACCCCGCTCACGGTGGACCTGCAGGTGATCCGCCAGGAAGCGCCGATCATGTTCGGCAGCGGTCTGCTGCTGCTGGTGCTCTGCCTGGACGGGTCGATCGGCCTGTTCGATGGCGTGCTGCTGTGCCTGCTGCTGGTGGCCTACACGGTGTTCCTGATCGTGCAGTCGAGGGCTTCCGGTGCGACGGATCCGGATGCCGGCACTTCGTCTGCCACCGTCGGTGCCAGTGCCGGCGCCAGGCCGTGGACGGCGACGCGCGGGTTCAACGTCCTCTCGGTGCTCGCCGGCCTGGCGCTGCTGGTGTGGGGTGCGGGTGCGGTGGTCGATGCGGCGACCGGCTTTGCCCAGGCCCTGGGTGTCAGCGACGTGGTGATCGGGCTCACCATTGTCGCTGCGGGTACTTCGCTGCCCGAACTGGTCACCTCGGTACGCGCCGCGATGAAAGGCGAGCGTGACATCGCCGTGGGCAACGTCGTGGGCAGCTGCATCTTCAACGTGCTGGGGGTGGTCGGTGTCTCCGGGGTGCTTGCGGCATTCAATCCGATAGGCACGCTGGCGGTGCCGCCCGTGGTGCTGCGGTTCGACCTGCTGGTGATGCTGGCAGCGCTGCTGGCCTGCCTTCCGGTGTTCATGACCGGCCGCTGCATTGCCCGCTGGGAAGGCGGGCTGTTCCTCCTCTACTGGGTGGCGTACACCGCCTACCTGATCATGAGTGCCGAAGCCCACGATGCGCTGGCGCCGTTCTCCCGG
This sequence comes from Burkholderiales bacterium, assembly GCA_044351195.1. Lineage (GTDB taxonomy): Bacteria > Pseudomonadota > Gammaproteobacteria > Burkholderiales > CAIKXV01 > CAIKXV01. Next base: position 1,230 of record JBILGF010000250.1, on the reverse strand, counting down.
ATGATGCTCGGTTTCGTGATCCCGATTACCGTGGTGACGCTGGTGGTGGCGCTGCTCGGATCGCGGCCGGCGCGACGGCCTTGACGCCCGGGCAGGACGCGCCGCGCACAGGCCTGAAGTACCTCGCGGGTTACCCGCCCGAGTTGCTGGCCCAGGCCGCGGAATTGCTGGACAAGGGCACGCTGCTGCAGTCCCTCGCCCGCCGCCACGGGCCGCCGCACGCGGTTCGTACCGACGGTGCGCTCTACGATTACGTGATGGCACTGAAGAGCCGCCATCTGCGCACCGCCGAGACGTTGTCGCGGGTCGCCTATGACAACCGGCTGCATGTCGTGCGCAACGCGCTCGGGCTGCACACCGCGGTGTCGCGCGTTCAGGGCGGGAAGCTCAAGGCCAAGCGCGAGATCCGCATCGCGAGCCTGTTCCGGCAGGTGCCCGAGCCACTGCTCAGGATGATCGTCGTGCATGAACTCGCGCACCTCCGGGAGCGCGCGCACGACAAGGCCTTCTATGCGCTGTGCCGGCACATGGAACCGGCCTACGGGCAGCTCGAGCTCGATGCGAGGCTCTGGCTGACCGCGGTCGAGTCGGAGAAGGCCGCAGCCGCTGGCCCCGTCGCGCGCACGATCCGGTAGCGGCCGGCCTCGATCTGCGCGGCGGTGACGATACCGTTACGGCTGCTTCCGCCATCGAGGCCGAGGCGGTCGTGGCCGAACCGGTGCGGATCTTCCTCGCCGGTGAGTTCGCGATGGCGCTGGGGTGGCGTGTGTCCGTGCACGACCCGGATGCCGCCGAAGCCCTGCTGCCATTGCAGGAAGTCGGCCATGATCCACGCCCATTCCGCGTCACGAAAGGAGGTCCAGGGACGCGACAGCCAGGTGTCGACATCGGCTTGCGGCCGCAACCCGCCATGCACGAACAGCACGTTGCCGATGCGCAGGTGTGGCGCCATCGAGCGCAGATGGGCGAGCACAGGGCCATCCAGCGCCGATTCGACCAGGGCCTGATCGAGGGGAGCTTCGGGGCGGCCCACCCTCCTGCGCATCTGCGCCAGCACCGGTGCGCCCCCCATGTGCTCGCCGAGCCACAGCTGCCGTGCGCTCGCCGCGTGCGGGCCGTCACCGATCGCGAGCAGCAGGGTCATCTCGTGGTTGCCCATCAGCCTGTGCACCTGGTCGACGCCATGGGCCTGCGGTCCGCGCGCCCAGCGTTCGAGCACGCCCAGGCTGT
>JBILGF010000249.1:0-5235 GCA_044351195.1 Burkholderiales bacterium | reverse complement strand
TGCGCGCGCTGCCCGGGGTCGTGGTGTTCGCATCGGACGCCAACTTCCTGCTGTTCCGGATCCCGCGGGCGGCTGCGGTGTTCGATGCGCTGGTCGCGCGCCGCGTGCTGGTGAAGAACGTGTCGCGTGCCCATCCCCTTCTCGCAGACTGCCTGCGTGTCACCGTCGGTACCCCGGCCGAGAACGCGCGCTTCATCGCCGCGCTGCACGAGGTCGTCGCGGTTTTGGGTTAACCTTGGTCCATGCGCAAGGCCACCGTACATCGCAAGACCCACGAGACCACGATCGACGTGTCGCTGGACGTCGACGGCACGGGGGTCTATTCCATCGCCACCGGCGTGCCCTTCCTCGACCACATGGTCGAGCAGGTGGCTCGCCACGGGTTGTTCGACCTCGACATCAAGGCCACCGGCGACCTGCACATCGATGCCCACCACACGGTCGAGGATGTCGGCATCACCCTCGGCCAGGCGCTGTCCCAGGCCCTCGGCGACAAGCGCGGCGTGCGCCGCTACGGCCATGCCTACGTGCCGCTCGACGAGGCGCTGTCGCGGGTGGTGGTCGACCTGTCGGGCCGGCCCGGGCTCGACATGCAGGTCGCGTTCACGCGGGCGCGCATCGGCGAGTTCGATGCCGACCTCGTGTACGAATTTTTCCAGGGCTTCGTCAACCATGCCCAGGCCACACTGCATGTCGACAACCTGAAAGGCCGTAACGCGCATCACCAGGCCGAGACGATCTTCAAGGCGTTCGGTCGCGCGCTGCGCATGGCGGTGGAACTCGATCCGCGCGCGGTCGATGCGGTTCCGTCCACCAAGGGCACGCTCTGAGCCGGCGCCGCGCCGGTCCGGTCCGCCCGCCCTCCCCGTAGACAAGAGCCCGCGATGACGATCGCAGTAGTCGATTACGGCATGGGCAACCTGCGTTCGGTGGCCAAGGCCCTCGAGCACGTGTCCGCCGGCGTGCCGGTGGTGGTCACCGACGATCCGGCCGTGATCGCATCCGCCGACCGTGTCGTGTTCCCGGGACAGGGCGCGATGCGCGACTGCATGCGCGAACTGCAGGCCCGGGGCCTGCGCGCAGCGGTGATCGAAGCTGCGTCCAGCCGGCCGTTCCTGGGCATCTGCATCGGCCTGCAGATGCTGTTCGACCGGTCCGAAGAGAGCGACACCCCCGGCCTGGGCGTGCTGCCCGGCGAGGTGGTCCGGTTTCCGCCGGATGCGATGTTCGACGCGAGCGGCGACCGCCTGAAGGTGCCGCACATGGGATGGAACGAAGTGCACCAGTCCGAAGCCCATCCGATGTGGACCGGCATCCCCGATGCCACCCGTTTCTATTTCGTGCACAGCTATTTCCCGCAGCCGGCCCGCCCGGAACTGGTGGCCGGCTACAGCCACTACCCGTTTCCGTTCTGCTGCGCGGTGGCGCAAGGCAACCTGTTTGCCGTACAGTTTCACCCTGAAAAGAGCCATCGGTCAGGTCTCAGGCTGCTGGCGAATTTCGTCAACTGGGATGCAGAGGCAGGCACCGTGAACTCAGACCTGGCAGAGGCGGGGGTTGCCACGAACGCGGCAACGGCTGCGCCGGAGCGCTCGACATGCTCCTGATACCTGCGATCGACCTGAAGGACGGGCGCTGCGTGCGCCTGCGCCAGGGCGACATGACCGGTGCGACCGTCTATTCCGACCAGCCGGGCCTGATGGCCGGACAATGGCTGGAGCAGGGCGCACGCCGGCTGCACATCGTCGATCTGAACGGCGCGGTTGCCGGAAAGCCCAGGAACGAGCCGGCCATCAAGGACATCGTGAAGGCCATCGGCGACCGCATCCCGATCCAGCTCGGCGGTGGTATCCGCGACCTGGACACGATCGAGCGCTATCTCGACGACGGGGTGTCCTACGTCATCATCGGCACGGCGGCCGTGAAGACCCCCGGCTTCCTGCATGATGCCTGCGGTGCCTTCCCCGGCCACATCATCGTCGGCCTCGACGCGAAGGACGGCAAGGTCGCGGTGGATGGCTGGTCGAAGATGACCGGGCACGAGGTGGGCGACCTCGCGAAGAAGTTCGAAGACTACGGCGTCGAGGCGGTCATCTATACCGATATCGGGCGCGACGGCATGCTCAACGGCATCAACATCGAGGCTACCGTCCGCCTGGCGCGCCAGCTCTCCATCCCCGTCATCGCCAGTGGTGGCCTGACCAACCTGGACGACGTGCGCCGGCTGTGCGAAGTCGAGGGCGAGGGTGTCGAGGCGGCCATCACCGGGCGCGCGATCTACGAGGGCACGATCGATTTCGGCGAGGCGCAGCGGCTGGCCGATTCGCTGTCGCCGCCGCCCGCGGCGATGCAGGCCTGAGCCGATGCTCGCCCGGCGCATCATTCCATGCCTGGACGTCGCTGGCGGCCGCGTGGTCAAGGGTGTGAACTTCGTCGACCTGCGCGATGCCGGAGACCCGGTCGAGGTGGCGCGCCGCTATGACGAGCAGGGCGCGGACGAACTGACCTTCCTCGACATCACCGCAAGCAGCGACGAACGCAGCACCCTGCTGTCGATGGTCGAAGCGGTGGCGGCCCAGGTGTTCATTCCGCTGACCGTCGGCGGTGGCGTGCGCAGCGTGGCCGACGTGCGCTCGCTGCTCAATGCCGGTGCCGACAAGGTCAGCATCAACACCGCGGCGGTCCAGTCTCCCGCATTCGTGCAGGAAGCGGCAGGCCGCTATGGCTCGCAGTGCATCGTGGTGGCCGTGGATGCCAAGCGGGTGCCGGGTACGCCGGACGATGCGCCGCGCTGGGAAGTGTTCACCCATGGCGGGCGCCGGGCCACCGGGCTCGATGCCCTCGACTGGGGTCGGCGCATGCAGTCGTACGGCGCCGGAGAGATCCTGCTCACCAGCATGGACCGCGACGGCACGCGGGTCGGTTTCGACCTTGCCCTGACCCGCGCCTTCTCCGACACGCTGTCGATCCCGATCATCGCCAGCGGCGGTGTCGGTTCGATCGGCGACATGGTCGAAGGGGTCACGCTCGGGCATGCCGATGCGGTGCTGGCGGCGAGCATCTTCCACTACGGCGAACACACGGTCGGCGAAGTGAAGCGTGCGATGGCTGCAGCCGGCGTGGAAGTGCGCCTCTGACATGGTCACCGCCGACGACACCGCCTGGCTCGACGAAGTCGCCTTCGATGCCGCAGGGCTGATCCCGGCGATCGCCCAGGACGCCGCTGGCGGGCGCATCCTGATGGTCGCGTGGATGAACCGCGAGGCCCTGTCACTTACCCGTCAGACCGGGTTGGCGCATTACTGGTCACGTTCACGTGGCAGACTGTGGCGCAAGGGCGAGGAATCGGGCCACCTGCAGAAGGTTGCCGAAATCCGGCTCGACTGCGATGAAGACGTCATCCTGCTGCTGATCGAACAGGTTGGCGGAATCGCCTGTCACACAGGCCGCCAGAGCTGCTTCTACCGGCGGCTCGAAGCCACCGGCTGGGTCGAGGCCGACCCGGTGCTGAAGCCACCCGGCGAAATCTACGCAAACACGAGCGGCTGACCCGAGCCGAGCCCATGGAACCACAATCGATCCTCGAAAGACTGGCCGACACGCTCGAGTCGCGACGGCATGCCGATCCCGGCAGTTCGTATGTGGCCAGCCTGTTCCACAAGGGCGAAGACGCCATCCTGAAGAAGCTGGCCGAGGAGTCAGCCGAGACGCTGATGGCCTCCAAGGACGGTGATAAACTGCATATCGTCAAGGAGATGGCCGATCTCTGGTTCCATGGCATGGTGTTGCTGGCATTCCATGGCCTGCGTCCTGGCGATGTGCTCGCGGAACTGGCCCGGCGGGAAGGTGTGTCGGGCCACGACGAGAAGCGGTCCCGGGCACCGGAGTAGCGTCCGCGGCCAGCGCTGCTGCCGGCCTGCAGCGACTCCCCGGCGCTCCCGGCGCTCGGACGATCCACTCATACGCGTACCTGTTTCCCCACCAGACATCACGCCGCCCGCGCGTCCTGCCGCCGGTCGGCACAGAAGGAGTTTCACGATGGGTTCGTTCAGCATCTGGCACTGGTTGATCGTCCTGCTGGTCGTCGTACTGGTGTTCGGTACCAAGAAACTCGGCAACCTCGGCAAGGACATGGGCAGCGCCATCAAGGGCTTCAAGGAAGGCATGAAGACCGATGAAGACGGCAAGCCCGCTGCCGGCACCGCCCCCGGAACGCCCTCGCAGCAGATCTCCGGGCAGACCATCGAGGGCGAGGTGAAGAGCAAGTCCGAAAGCAAGGTTTGACCGCCAGGCCGCCGGCGCGGGCGATGCGCAACCGTTCGATCGCCGCATAGGCGCGCCTGGCGATGCTCGATTTCAGCTTCACTGAGATGATGGTGATCGCGGTAGTGGCGCTCGTGGTGCTCGGCCCCGAGCGGCTGCCCAAGGTCGCGAAGACCATCGGCCATCTGGTCGGCCGGATGCAGCGCTACGTGGCCGACGTGAAGTCCGACATCACGCGCGAGATGGAACTGGACGAGCTGCGCCGGTTCCGGCAGACCGTCGAAGAGACGGCGAGCACGGTCCAGTCCTCGTTCAGCGCCTTCGAATCGGGCGCACGCGCGGACGTGCGCGCGCTCGAGGCGATCGCCCGGGTCGATGGGCACGCCATGCCGCCGGCGCAGATGCCCGCCTCGGCCGGCGCACATTCGCTTGCCGAAGACGCATCGGCACCCACGCTGCTGCCTGAGGTTCTGCCCGAGGCGCTGCCGTTCGAAAGCGCCACCGGGTCCGCCGATGAATGGGTCGAGCCGACGGTGGCAGGAGCCATGTCCAGCCTGGCCAGCAGTGCCCGGTACATGCCCACGGCATCGCTGGCGATGTGCAGTCTGGCCGAGCCGCTGGCCGGCGGACGGCACCGTGCCGATGGCGCACCCGCCGTGCGCGAGGCCTGAGCGATGTCGGCGCCAAACGGCAACGACCCGCAGTCGGAGAACGCCGACGCCGAGGCGCCCCCGGGCGACAGCTTCATGTCGCACCTGGTGGAACTGCGCCAGCGCGTGGTGCGCGCGGCCGGCGCCGTGCTGCTGGTGTTCATCGTGCTCTCGCCGTTCATGCGGTTCATCTTCGACATGGTCTCGCTGCCGCTGATGTCCGCGCTGCCGGAAGGCACCCGGCTGCTGGCGACCGGCGTCATCTCCCCGTTCTTCGTGCCGCTGAAGGTGACGCTGTTCGTCGCCTTCCTGATCGCGCTGC
>JBILGF010000248.1:0-5236 GCA_044351195.1 Burkholderiales bacterium | reverse complement strand
GCTGTACTTCGTGGCACGCGGAGACGGCAGTTCGGAATTTTCGGAGACCCTCGCCGAGCACAACAGGGCCGTGAGAAAATATCAGCTCGGTCAACGCGAAGCGCGCTGACGGCAACTCCGATCGGACAGGCGATGGCAGGGCAGTTCATCACGCTGGAAGGCATCGATGGCGCTGGCAAGAGCACGCATGCCGATTTCATCGCGCAACGCCTGGGCAGCCGGGGCAGGGTGGTGGTGCAGACGCGCGAGCCGGGGGGTACTGCGGTCGGCGAGAAGATCCGCAGCCTGGTACTGGGCGAGGCGATGGACCTGCACGCCGAAACGCTGCTGATCTTCGCCGCGCGCGCGCAGCACCTGCACGAGGTCGTGCGGCCCGCGCTGGCTGCCGGCTCGACCGTGCTCTGCGACCGCTTCACGGATGCCACCTTCGCCTACCAGTGCGGCGGGCGCGGCGTGGCGGAATCCTGGGTCGAGACGCTGGCACGGCTGACCCACGCCGGCCTTGCCCCCGACCTCACGCTGCTGTTCGATACCGATGCCTCCATCGCGCGCGCGCGCGTGGGCGCGCGCAGCGCCACCGACCGGTTCGAGCGCGAAGACCTGGGCTTCTTCGATCGGGTCCGGGCGCGCTACCTCGAGCGGGCCCGGCACGAGCCCGGGCGCTTCTGCGTGATCGATGCCAGCCAGAGCATCGAACAGGTGCAGGCATCGATCGCCCGCGCGATCGACCACCGGCTCGGCTGAGCGCACGATGGCGCGCGCTGCGGCTGCCGTGTTGTCCGAACGCCCCGGCATACCGATGCCGATGCCCTGGCACCGGGCTGCCTTCGATGCGGCGGTGGCCTCCACGGTGCCGTCCATCCTGGTCTACGGGCCCTCCGGCATCGGTGAACGGCCATTCGCGATGGCCCTCGCGGCACACTGGCTGTGCGAGGCCCCCCGCGACTCGACCGCAAGGCCGTGCCTGCAGTGCGCGAGCTGCAAGCTGGTCGAGGCGGGAAATCATCCGGACCTGCGCATCATCGAACCGGCGTCGATGGCCGCCGAGGCCGAGGATGCGGAGGCCGACGAAGGCAGCGGCGAGGAAAAGGGCAAGGGCAAGACCGCCAGCCATGCGATCCTCATCGGCCAGCTTCGCCCGCTCAACGAGCTCGCGCAGATCAGCAGTCATCGGGGCGGGGCGCGCGTGGTGGTGATACACCCGGCCGAGGCGATGAATATCGCCGCCTCCAACGCGCTGCTCAAGCTGCTCGAAGAACCGCCGCAGGGCATGCGTTTCGTGCTGCTCGCCCGTCGGCTGCAGCAGGTGAGCGCCACCGTGCTCAGCCGCTGCATGCGCGTGCCGTTGCCGATGCCTGCAGCAGGGCAGGCGGCGCATTGGCTGGAGGCGCAGGGTGTCGAGGATGCGGCGGCCGCGCTTGCGCTGGCCGGGGGCGCACCCCAGCTGGCGCTGGACAATGCCGACCCGGTGCGTGTCGCGCTGAGCCGGGCGTGGCTGCGCTGCGTGACCGACGGGACGCCCGCACGACCGATCGCCGCCCTCTCGGCTGCACGCGAGACGAAGGATATCGGCGCACCGCAGGTACTCTCGTGGCTGGTACAGTGGACGCACGACCTTGCGCTGGTGAAGGTCGGGGCTGCGCCACGGTACTACCCCCAGCAGGCCGCGGCACTGCAGCGTCTTTCGGCGACGATGAGCCTGCGTGCGATCACCCGGCTGCACCGTGCGCTCGTGCGTCGCCAGCGCTGGATCCGGCACCCGTTGAATCCCCAGCTCACGCTCGAGGCACTGTGGTGTGACTACCTGCAGGGCCTCTGCGCCAGCTGAAGCGCCAACCGTCGCCCCTCGCCAGCCGATCGACAGCCCGTCGTGACGGGGCCGTCGACCGGCCACGGCCCGGCGGCACAACCAGCGGTTTCCCATGTACATAGACTCGCATTGCCACCTGGATTACCCCGCGCTTGCCGCAGACACCGACGGCGTGCTTGCGCGCATGCGCGACGCGGCAGTGACGCACGCGCTGTGCGTGGCGGTAAACCTCGAGGATTTCCCGCGCGTGCACGCGCTGGCCACGGCCCATGAGAATCTCTATGCATCGGTGGGCGTACACCCCGACCAGCCGGGCGACGATGCCACCACCATCGCGCAGTTGCTGGAGCGCGCGGCGCTGCCGAAAGTCGTTGCCATCGGCGAGACCGGCCTCGATTATTTCCGCATCGACGACCCGGCGACGCCGTCTCCAGCCGCGCAGCAGGAACGCTTCCGGCGCCACGTGAGGGCTGCGGTTGCCTGCGGCAAGCCGCTCATCGTGCACACCCGTTCAGCATCCGACGACACGCTCAGGATCATGCGCGAGGAGGGCGCCGATGCGGTCGGCGGGGTGATGCACTGCTTTACCGAGACCCTCGAGGTAGCCTCGGCGGCGATGGCCCTCGGCTTCATGATTTCCTTCTCCGGCATCGTCACCTTCCGCAATGCGGGTGCGCTGAAGGAGGTGGCCATGGCGGTCCCGCTCGATCGACTGCTGATCGAGACCGACGCGCCTTTCCTCGCGCCCGTGCCCCATCGCGGGCGCACCAACGAACCCGCTTACGTGCCGCTGGTGGCCGCCGAGATCGCCCGCCTGAAGTCGCTGCCGATCGAGAGGATTGCAGAGGCGAGCACGCGCAACTTCCAGACCCTGTTCAAGGCAGCCCTATGAATCACTCCTTCAGGCCGCCACGCCTGCATCGCCGGCTCATCCTCGCATCGGCTGCGGTCGTGGCTGCGGTTGCGTTCGCACTCGCGCCAGCATCCCCGGCGCTCGCACAATCGGCCTTCGACCGTGTGCTCGCCGCGGTCGACGCGAACCAGGCGGCAGAGGTGCGCTCGCTGCTGGCGCAGGGCATCGACGTGAACACCACCGACCGCGACGGCAATACGCTGCTCGCGCGCGCGGCGCAACGGGGAAACCGCGATGTGGCCGCGGTACTGCTGGCAGCCGGCGCGCGCATCGAGACCCGCAACCGCTTCGGCGAGTCACCGCTCATGTACGCCGCACTCTCCGGCAATGAAGGCATCGTGCGTGACCTGCTCGCCAGGAAGGCACGCACGGGCTCCGACGGCGCTGCGTGGACGGCGCTGCACTATGCCGCCATGCGCGGCCATGCAGGCGTCCTCGCGCTGCTGCTCGATGCCGGTGCCGAGGTCAACGGCGCGTCGGAGAACGGCACCACGGCCCTGATGCTGGCGGCATCGGAAGGGCGGCGCGAGGCGGTCGCGCTGCTGCTCGGGCGCGGTGCCGATGCCAGCCGCAAGACCGATGCGGGCCGTACTGCAGGTACCTGGGCGCGTACGGCCGGTCATGCAGGCATCGCCGACATGGTCGAGTCGGCGCTGAGAAAGTGACTGTCCGGCGCCGCAGGCGCCTTGCGCGGACTGACGCCCGCGAAAGGCCGGCAGGAGATCGTCGCGCGCATGTTCGATCGACGGCGCCATGCGTACCCAAACGCGATATTCTCCGGTTGGCGGTGACGGGGAGCGTCACCATCCATCCACGGGAGAAAGAGACATCATGATGCACAGTTTCCGAAGCGCAGCTGGCGTGCTCGCAATCGGCCTCGGGCTGGTTGTTGCAGGGCCGGCGGCAGCTCAGCTCTTTACCGAAGACCAGCGCCCATCGGCGTGCCACAAGAAGTATGACGACACCGGGCCGGGCCGTGACGTGATCTACGTGCCCACGCGTCTGCAGACCGTCGAGCGCATGCTCGACTTTGCCGAGCTGAAGTCCGGCGAAACCGTGGTCGACCTGGGCTCGGGCGACGGGCGCATCGTGCTGGCTGCGGCCAAGCGGGGTGCCAACGCCCGCGGCATCGAACTCGACGAAGGCCGCTTCAATATCGCCAACTGCTGGGCACAGGAACTCGGCCTGACCGCCAAGGCGCGCTTCCTGCAGGCCAACATCTTCGAGCACAACTTCACCGACGCCGCCGTAGTCACCATGTACCTGCTGCCCGGACTCAACATCAAGCTGCGTCCGATCGTGCTCGACATGCGCCCGGGTACCCGCGTCGTGTCGCACGCGTTCACCATGGGTGACTGGGAAGCCGACCGCACCGAATCGGTGGCGGGCAGCAACCAGACGATCTACCTGTGGATCGTGCCGGCGAAGGTTGCGGGCGCATGGACGATCACCCCGGCATCCGGCTCGCCGGTGACCGTCTCGCTCACCCAGACGTATCAGAAGTTCGAGGGTGGCGGCGGTTCGGTCAAGGTTGCCAAGGGCAGCCTGCGGGGCGACCAGATCACGTTCTCGCTGGTCGAGAGCAGTGGTGCTGCGCGCGATTTCGCCGGTCGCGTGGTTGGCGATCGCATCGAGGGCAAGGGATGGACGGCGGTCCGCGCGCGGTAGTTCTGCGAGGGGATCTTCGGAAGCGCGCTTCGGCGCGCTTTTTCCTGCCTGCGTGAGTTTACATAATAATCGTTGCCAGGGGCCCTACAGAGCCCGCCAAAGCCTCCGAGCCGGGCAGGGTACCTCCGGCCACCCATAGCAGCAGCGCGGCCGCCAGCGCCCCGCATAGCCTCGCCGCGGCCCGTTCCCATGCCGACCGCGCCGCCGCAGATTGCGCACGCTCCGCCGCGGCCACCGCGAGCACGTAGCCGGCATCGACCTGCAGCGCCGTTGCAACCTGCAGCGCCGCCGCATCGCCTAAGCTGCGCCCCCGGTTCCGGTAGTTGGACACTGCCTGCGTAGTCCAGCCCATGAGCTTGGCCAGCTGGTAGTCCGATGTGAGCCCGTGGCGGGCCTTCACCTGGTCGAGTAGATCAGTCGTGCGCATGACATTCCCCGGAACGTTTCCGGCCGGCCGGCCGGCCGACGGATGGAACGATGCCCGCAACGTCCGCGCCCGGCAACCGTAGCCGTCTGTTGCATACGTAGCCGGCCGTGAAGTAATCTTCGGCCGTCGGTGTCCGCGGCCCTTGGAAGGGGCCCGGCCCGGCGCCCCGTCAATCCTTCCAAGGCAACCCACATGGACCAATCAATGCCGGCAACCCCGGCCGAAGCCAGCCCGGCCGCCGCCGGCCAGTCAATCGCCGCCGCCGCCATCGAGAAAATGCGCGAGCTCGTGGGCAGCCGGCCGCTATCCCCCGAGCTCCGCCAGCTGTACCGCGAGGGCGCGCAGGAATTGCGCCAGGTGCTTTTCCACCTGAATGCCTACAACGACCTGGCCGGACAAGCCTACCTGCCGCGAATCT
>JBILGF010000246.1:0-5266 GCA_044351195.1 Burkholderiales bacterium | reverse complement strand
CAGCGGGCCCTGGGCCGGCAGCGGTGGCAGCGCCCCGGGCTCGATCGACAGCGCAGCCGGCGGCCGGCCGACCAGCAGCGCGATCGCGTGCTGCAACTGCGCGCGCGCGATCCCGGTATCGATCAACTGTGCCTCGACCGAGGCGAGCTGGCTCTGCGCCTGGATCACGTCTGCCCGCGGTACGACTCCGACCGCGTAGCGGTTCTCGGCGATCAGCAGCGCGCGCCGGTTCGCCTCGACCGTGTCGCCGAACAGCCGCGCGCGCCGTTCGGCCACGCGAAGCTGGAAGTAGGCCTGGGCCAGCGCCGCACGGGCGGACAGCCGTGCCGCGGCCAGGTCGGCCGCGCTCGCCTGAGCATCGGCCTCGTTCGACTCCAGCGTGCGCGCGATCCGGCCCCACACGTCGATCTCCCAGCTGGCACTGAGGCCGCCATCGTGGCTTGTGATGCGGCCCGCCGGGCTGGTGAGGCCGGTGCGTGCGCTGGTGACCGCGGGCGACTGGCTGCGCGTGGCCTGCAGGTTGCCCGCAAGCGCCGGGAACAGCCCGGCCCTTGCCTCGCCGATCAGCGCCAGCGCCTGCCGGTATTGCGCCTCGGCGGCGCGGATGGTCTGGTTCGACGGCTCGATCGCCGCGATCAGCCGGTCGAGCTGCGCATCGCCGAACAGGGTCCACCAGGGGTCGCTGCGCGACAGGTCCTGGGGCGTCGCCGGCGTCCACAGGCCGGCTTGCTTCCAGTCGGCCGACACCGGGGCCTCTGGCCGGCGGTAGTCGGGGCCGACGCTCGTGCACCCGGCAAGGAGCATGACGAGAACCAGGACGAGGACGAGCACGCACGACGCAGGCAGCGCCGTGCGCGGTGCGTCACGCGGCCCGTACCCCGGCCACGACAGCGCGCCGGAACCTTCCACCCCTGGATTCATGCCGTGGCCTCCCTGCCAGCCAGCGCGCCGGTGGCGCGGCGGGCCCGGCGGCGGATGAAGAAATGGCGCATCCGGTCCAGATGCAGGTAGACGACCGGCGTGGTGTACAGCGTCAGTACCTGGCTTGCCAGCAGTCCGCCGACGATCGCGATGCCCAGCGGCTGGCGCAGCTCGGCACCGTCGCCCTGGCCGAGCGCGAGCGGCAGCGCACCGAACAGGGCCGCCACGGTGGTCATCAGGATCGGCCGCAGCCGCAGCCGGCAGGCCTGCTCGATCGCCTCGCGCGGGCTGGCACCGCGCTCGCGCTCGGCGGCGAGGGCGAAGTCGACCATCATGATCGCGTTCTTCTTCACGATGCCGATCAGCAGCAGGACGCCGATCAATGCAATCAGGTTGAAATCGCTCCTGGCGATCATCAGCGCGAGCAGTGCGCCGACACCGGCCGAGGGCAGGGTGGACAGGATGGTCACCGGGTGCAGCGTGCTCTCGTAGAGCATGCCGAGCACGATGTACATCGCGATGAAGGCGGCCAGGATCAGCAGTGGCTGGGTGGCGAGCGAGCGCGTGAACAGCTGTGCGGTGCCCTGGAAGCTGCCGTAGACCGAGCTCGGTGCGCCGATCTGGGCGAAGGTGCGGTCGATCGCCGCCTGCGCCGCGGACAGCGGGACGCCGGGGGGCAGGTTGAACGACGTGGTGGCCGATGCGAAACCGCCCTGGTGCTGGATCGACAGCGGGGCGTTGGTGGGACCGAACGTGGCGACCCGGGCCAGCGGGATGGTGCGTCCGTCGGCGGTGACGAAATTGAAGTCGCGCAGGATCTCCGGGCTCTGCCGGTAGGGCGGCTCGACCTCCATCACCACCCGGTACTGGTTGAGCGGGTTATAGATGGTCGACACCTGGCGCTGTCCGAATGCATTGTTCAGCGATGCGCCGATGCGCCGCATGTCCAGGCCCAGGCGCGCGGCCGCGTCGCGATCGAAGGTGATCGTGGTCTGCTCGCCGCGGTCCTGGATGTCGGTATTGACGTCCGCGAGTTCCGGTAGTTCAGCCAGCGCGTTGCGCAGCCGCGGCTCCCAGGTGCGCAGCAACGAAAGCTCCTCGGCCAGGATCGTGTACTGGAACTGTGCGTTCGACTGCCGGGCGCCCGCGCGCAGCTCCTGCACCGCGGACAGGAACAGCTGGGCACCGGGCACCTGGGTGAGCTGCGGGCGCAGCCGCGCGATGACCCGGTCGGTGGACATCCCGCGCTCGGCCAGCGGCTTGAGGGTGATGAACATGAAACCGGTGTTGCGTGCGCCACCCCCGGTGAAGCCGACCACGTTCTCGACTGCCGGGTCCCGGCCCACGATCTCGACGAAGGCCTCGAGCTTGCCCTGCATCGACTGGAAGGAGCTGCTCTGGTCGGCGCGCAGCGAGCCGGCCATGCGCCCGGTGTCCTGCTGCGGGAAGAATCCCTTGGGCACGATCGTGTACAGCCAGACGTTAAGGCCGATGGTGGCAAACAGGATGAGCAGCATCAGCCAGGCGTGGTCGAGCACCCAGGACAGGCTCGCCGCGTAACCGTCGGACACGCCGCGCCAGGTGCGCGCTGCCGCACGCACCACGATGTGCGGGCGGGGCAGGCTGCCCGCCTCGCCGCCGACTGCGCCCGCCATGCGGCCCTTGAGCAGGCGCGCGCACATCATCGGCGTGACGGTGAGCGAGACCACCAGCGACACCAGCACCGCCGCCGACAGCGTGATCGCGAATTCATGGAACAGGCGCCCGACCAGCCCGCCCATGAACAGCACCGGGATGAACACCGCGATCAGCGACAGGGTCATGGCCACCACGGTGAAGGCGACCTCGCTGGCGCCGACCAGTGCCGCCCGCATCGGCTCCATGCCTTCCTCGATGTGGCGCGCGGTGTTCTCGAGCACGATGATCGCATCGTCCACCACGAAGCCGGTGGCGATGGTCAGGGCCATCAGCGACAGGTTGTTCAGCGAGAAGCCGCACAGGTACATCACGGCGAGCGTGCCCACCAGAGACACCGGCACCGCGACCGCGGGGATCAGCGCCGAGCGCCATTGCCCGAGGAACAGGAAGGTGACGCAGATCACCAGCCCGATCGCGATCAGCAGGCTGTGCCAGACCTCGCGCAGGGATGCCCGGATGGTGGGCGTGCGGTCGAGCACGATCTCGAGCCGGATCGAATCGGGGATCGACGCGCGCAGCAGCGGCAGCAGCGCGTAGATCCGGTCGACGGTGTCGATGATGTTGGCGTTCGGCTGCCGGTTGACCACCAGCAGCACCGCTGGCCGACCGTTCGACAGGCCGGCGTTGCGCACGTCCTGCACTGAATCCTCGACGCGGGCGATGTCGCCCAGGCGGATCGGATTGCCGTTGCGGTAGCCGACGATCAGCGCCGTGTAGTCGGCCGCGCTGCGCGCCTGGTCGTTGGCGCCGATCTGCCAGGTGCGCTCCCCGTCGTCGATCGAGCCCTTCGGACGATTCGCATTGGCGGCCACGATCGCCGCCCGGATCTCCTCGGTACCCAGTCCCTGGCGTGCCAGCGCATCCGGGTTCAGGCCGACGCGCACCGCAGGCAGCGCGCTGCCGCCGACGGTGACCTGCCCGACGCCATCGACCTGCGACAGGCGCTGCGCGAGGACGGTGGAGGCTGCGTCGTACATCTGCCCGCGCGACAGGGTCGGCGAGGTCAGGGCGAGGATGACGATCGGCGCGTCGGCGGGGTTCACCTTGCGCCAGGTCGGGTTGGTCGGCATGCCGGTGGGCAGCAGCGAACGCGCGGCGTTGATACCCGCCTGCACGTCGTTGCCCGCGTCGTGGATGTCGCGCGAGAGGTCGAACTGGATCGAGATGCGGGTGGTGCCGAGCGCGCTCGACGAGGTGATCTCGTTGACCCCCGCGATACGACCGAGCGTGCGCTCGAGCGGCGTGGCGACGGTCGCAGCCATGGTTTCGGGGCTCGCGCCGGGGAGCGATGCGTTCACCACGATGACCGGGAAGTCGACCTGCGGCAGCGGCGATACCGGCAACTGGGTGAACGCGGCCCAGCCCGAGAGCAGGATCGCCAGCGCCAGCAGCGTGGTGGCGATCGGACGGGCGATGAACGGGGCGCTCAGGCTGAAACCCTGCGGCTTCATGCCGGCCGCCTCGCCGTGCCGCGCCGGTGCCAGGTCGACAGCCGGTCGAACGCGAGGTAGATCACCGGCGTGGTGAACAGGGTCAGCACCTGGCTCACCAGCAGCCCGCCCACCAGCACGATGCCCAGCGGATTGCGCAGTTCGGAACCGCTGCCGCTGCCGAGCATCAGCGGCAGCGCCGCGAACAGCGCCGCGAAGGTGGTCATCATGATCGGCCGGACGCGCAGCAGGCAGGCCTGGTAGATCGCCTCGCGCGGGGCCATGCCGCGGTTGCGCTCGGCGTCGAGTGCGAAGTCGATCATCAGGATCGCGTTCTTCTTCACGATGCCGATCAGCAGGATGATGCCGATGATCGCGATGATGGACAGCTCCGAGCCCGCGAGGATCAGCGCCGCCAGCGCGCCGATCGCCGCCGAGGGCAGCGTCGACAGGATGGTCACCGGATGGATGAAGCTCTCGTAGAGCACGCCGAGCACGATGTACATCGTGATGATCGCGGCGAGCATCAGCAGCAGGGTGTTGGCGAGCGAGGCCTCGAAGGCGCGCGCAGCCCCCTGGAAAGCGCTGATCGTGCTTGCCGGCAGGCCGAGTTCAGCCTGCGCCGCGCGGATCGCCTCGACCGCCTCGCCCAGCGCGTGTCCGGGCGCGACTGCGAACGAGATCGTGGACGACGGAAACTGCGACAGGCGCGAGATCACCAGCGGCGTCTGCCGCTCGGAGACGCGCGCGATCGCCGACAGCGGCAGCGCGCCGCCGCCGGGCTGCACGAGATGGATCGCATCGATACCGGACAGGCCGCGCGCCAGCACCGGGTCGACCTCGAGCACCACCCGGTACTGGTTGGACTGGGTGAAGATGGTCGACACCAGCCGCTGGCCGAATGCGTTGTACAGGGCATTGCCGACCTGTTGCACCGACAGGCCCAGCCGCGCGGCCGTGTCGCGGTCGATGTCGACATAAGCCTGCAGGCCGCCGTCCTGCAGGTCGTTGCCGACGCTCGCCAGCTGCGGCAGCGCACGCAGGCGCTCGGTGAGCTTCGGTACCCATTCGGCAATCCGGGCCGGATCGCTGTCCTGCAGGGTGAACTGGTAGGGCGCCTTGCTGATCCGGTCTTCGATGGACAGGTCCTGCACCGCCTGCAGCGACAGCGTGATGCCATCGATTTCGCGCGCGCGCTCGAGCAGCCGCGCCATCAC
>JBILGF010000245.1:0-5269 GCA_044351195.1 Burkholderiales bacterium | reverse complement strand
CAGGCCAAGATCGCGCTCAATGCCTCGCAGGAGACGACGTTGTCCGCCGGACTGCAGGCCGAAAATGAAGCATGGCTTCCGTGCCTGCTCTCGGATGCTTGGCAGGGAGGGCTCGCGCGCTACCGATGATCGGTCCGGTCGGGTCAGGCCCCGAACTTTGTCACCTGGCGCATCCTGGAGATCTACGAGCGCAATTCTAGCGATCGCGCCTCTGCTGTTCGGCATCTCGGACGCGCGTTACGTCAACCAGCGCGGCAGCTACCGATTGCGAACGACGGGCTAGGTCGGCGACACATCTCCTTGTCCGGGCCGGTGTCCGGCACTGCGGCCGCATCCAGGCGATTGATTGCGGTATGGTCACTCGGTGGCATAAGATGGGATGGAAGGACCGTTGTCATGCAGGATGCCAGTGCCTGGATTGAGCTGCTCGATCGGTGAATGTGGCGGGATTTCCCGAAGCCTCCTGCTCGGGCGGCAGAGATGTCTGGACATGACGAAGTGTTTCGTTGGTTGCCTACCGAGCGTGAGGGAGACTCTGCTTTGCGACTTCTTCGATTTCACCGTTTGACAGGCTTCCTTGCGCTGGCCGTGCTGACAGGATCGACCACGATCAGCGCCGCTGAGTATCCGGCCCGTGCAGTGCGGATGATCGTGCCCTTTGCGCCCGGCGGTCCGACCGACCTCATCGGGCGACTGGTGGCGCAACAGATGAGTGAGGCCTGGAAGATGCCGGTCGTCGTCGACAACAGAGGCGGGGCCGGCGGAACGATCGGAGTGGAGATCGCGCTCAAGGCAAGTGCGGACGGCCATACCTTGCTCTTCGGATCCACCAGCACGTTCGCGGTCAATCCGGCGCTCTACCCGAAGCTTGGGCTCAGGATGGCTTCCGATCTGCAGATCGTCGGCTTCACCGCCTATGCGCCGCAGGTCATGGTGGTGCGCGGCTCACTTCCCGTGGAAAGCGTGCCGGATCTGGTGTCGCTGGCAAGGCGGCAGCCTGGAAAGCTTTCCTTCGCATCGGCGGGGGTGGGTACCACCATCCATCTGGCCGGCGAGTTGCTCAAATATGCCGCCAGCATCGACGTACTCCATGTTCCCTTCAAGGGAGGAGGCCAAGCAATTGCATCACTGCTCACAGGCGAAGTGGACATCCTGTTCAATAATCCAGGCGGACTGATCCCTCACATAAAGAGCGGAAAGCTCAAGGTCCTTGCGCTAGCCGGTCCACAGCGGTCCAAGGCCATGCCGCAGGTCCCGACGTTTGCAGAAGTCGGGCTACCGCAGGTTGAATCGGGCTCAGCCTTCGGCATTGCGGTTCCTACTAAAACACCCGCCATGCCGCGTCAGCGACTCGGCGCGGTGCTTGAGGCGATGGTGCGAAACCCCGCCTACATTGAGCAGATCAGCGCATTCGGCACCGATGCGGTGTTCATGGGCGAAGAGGCCGCTCAGGCGTACGTGCGGCGCGAATCCGCCAAGTGGAAGGATGTGATCAAGGCTGCGAAAGTGACTGTGGATTGACGGGGCTCGCGATTTTCACTGATGTGGCGAGCTTTCGATATCGCCGCGTAACGTTCAGCCATGAACAGGTACTCCCAGCCTCGCCGGGCCGTTCGCAAACTCGGGTGCCAGCAGCCCAGAGAATCGCCGCATTGGTCAATGCCGGTAACTTGAAGTGCCAGACCTCAATCCGAATGTGTCCTACGTTATCCCTGAACGCCTGGAGATCTGGATGGACCTGAAACTTTCCGGCAAGCGAGTGCTTGTCACCGGCGCCTCCCAAGGCATCGGCCTGGGTGTTGCCGAGGGATTCGCAGCCGAGGGCTGCCATCTGGTACTCACTGCTCGCAATCCAGCCCTGCTCGAGCAGGCAGCCGAGTCCTCGCGCAGCCTCGGTGCGGCGTCAGTGACCGTGCATGCCCTTGACCTGGCGGCTCCGGGTGCAGCCGCGACGCTGGCTCAAGCGGTAGGTCCGGTGGATGTGCTGGTGAACAACGCCGGTGCGGTGCCCCAGGGGTCGATCGACCAGATCGATGAAGCGCGATGGCGCACTGCATGGGATCTCAAGATCTTCGGCTACATCAACTTGAGCCGCGAGATCTACCGCGATATGGCCACACGCCGATCGGGCGTGATCGTCAACATCATTGGGCGATCGCCCTTTCACCCGACAAACCGGAACGTCGCTGGTGCGGCAGGCAACGCGGCTTTGATGGCGTTCTCGCAATGCCTTGGCACTGGCAGCCTCGACGACGGCGTACGCGTGGTAGCGATAAATCCGGGTGCCGTCGAGACCGAGCGCCAGGTGGTGCGCTGGAAGACGCGCGCGCAGGAAGCCTTTGGTGACGAGACGCGGTGGCGTGAAATGACAAAAGCCTTTCCGATGGGCCGCCTGGCACGAGTCGACGAAGTAGCCGATGTCGCCGTATTCCTCGCCTCGGCGCGAGCATCCTATGTGACCGGCGCAATGATCACCGTCGATGGCGGTGGGGGTTCGTCCAGTTGATCGGCAAGTCCCCCGTCGATGCCATGTTTTCGCCGATGATGCAGTCGCTGTGCACCGACATGGCGAACGCGATCAATCGCCCGTCGCAACCATGATGGGAGCAATTCGCGCCACCACGGCCCGCTCGCCTCGTTCGCCCGCCGATGAGTGTGCTTCTGATAGGACGATGATCCGCACCACGGCGGTCTGTGCGATCCATGCGGGGTGATCTTGCCCGCTTCCTGGAAGGTCGGCTAATGCCAGCGCACTACAGGTGCCAGTCAATCCGCGCGATAGCGTTGGGCTTAGCTGTCGAGCTTGAGCCAGCGCGCGTTCGGAGCAGCGCCGACTCGGTGGACTCGCCTTTCGCGCGGGTGACTGGCTCAGCGCATCAGTCAACCGAAGCGCCGGACAATTTGACCGCGCGGGCATATGTCGTCACATCCGACTTGAGAATCGCGGCATACGCCTCGGGCGTGGACGCGACCACATCGATCCCGATACGCGCGTACCGCTGAAGAGAGTCGGGATGTGTCAGGGCCTTGCGCATTTCCTCGGAGACATTCTGCACGATCGTCGAAGGAGTGCCTGCCGGCGCAAGCGCCCCGACGGAGGGGACGAACGTGAGCTCCTTGAAGCCCAGTTCCGTGAGCGTGGGAACATTGCGGGCCTGGTGCGAGCGCTCCGGACTGGCGACAGCCACAAGCCTGACCCGCCCTGCCGTGATATGGCCTGCGACCTGGGCGATCGTGGTGAACAGCACCTGGATCTCGCCCGCGATCAGCGCCGGGGTGGACTGGCTGCTCCCCTTGTAGGCGATGTGCACGAGATTGATGCCGAGTTGCTGCTTCATTGTCTCGGTGACCAGGTGGTGGATGCTGCCCACACCAGAGGACCCGTACGACAAGGCACCGGGCTTCGCCTTCGCAAGAGCCACCAGTTCCGCGAACGTGGAGACTCCGAGCGATGCGCTGACGGACAGAAACAGCGGAGTCGTTCCGATCAGCGTGACGGGCTCGAAGTCGCGCAAAGTGATGTAGGGCGGCTTGCGGTGCAACGCCGGAATGATGGACGTGGAACCGATGTCCGCAATCTTGATCGAGTAGCCATCGGGAGTACCTTTGGCGACGGCCATCATGCTGATGATGCCGCCCGCACCCGGCCGATTGTCGACGATCACCGGTTGCCCTCGCATCCCTGGACTGATCGCCATGCGTTCCGCTGCAATCCGCGCGACGCTGTCCGTAAGCCCACCGACGACGCCGGAAGACACGAGCCGGATCGGCCTTGAAGGGAAGGTTCCCGCTGATGACTGCGCCTGCGTCGAAAGCGGAGCGCCTAAAAAGGCACCTGCACCCAGGGCGAGCCTCGTGATGACTGTGCGCCGGTCGGGCTTCATCAGGCTTGGAGGTTCGGCAATCCGAGCCGAACCACCTCCAGGTCTTCGGCCACTTGAAGCGCGCCGGTCTCGTTCTCCGTCAGATAACACGACGTGTGCCTAGCAACAGGCGCATCTCCGATCTGTCCGCGTCCGTGCAGTACAAAGTACAGAGCACGACCCGACAAGGACAGGGTAGCACCGGCGCTCGCGCGGAACAGGCAGATCGAGGCCTCGCATTCCGTGAACACACCCAGCAACTTACGGGATACGCCGGCCATCCCCTGTGCAGGACGCCAATCGAACCGATCCGCGCGCAGAAACACCGGCTTCTCATAACGCGGCTTCGGATACTCGAGCTTCCGACCGTGAACATGCTCCCAGACGGCCTCGTAGGCGTCCTTGTTCACCTTCTTGCCGTCTTCTCGGTAAAACGTGTACGCGCCCTTCTCGAAGGTTCCCTTCTCCTTGAGCGCGGCGGCCGCACGGTTTCCCTCCTCCTCGGAGGTATAGCCAGACCGGCTGGCGCCGGCGAACTGCAGCAACAGATTCCACGTATCGCCGCTGGAGGTCTGCGGTCCGTAATAGACGCCCTCGGGGAAGTAGCCGACCGACCCGGGAGTGAACGTTCCATCGGGTCCGTAGTCGTAGGTACCTTCAAGCTGCATGCGTATCTGGTCAAAGTTATGGCGGTGCCGCGGGGACATGAAGTCGCCGGCGATGTTGACCAGCCGGAGCGCAAAATTCCCCAGCCCCGGTTCACCCTCCACCAAGCGGTACGCCTTGATTACGCCCTGGCGCAGTTGGTTCGCGCCGGTGGTGAGTTCTCGTGTTTCAATTGGTATGACCTGCATGAATCAAGTATTCCTGGTCAATCCGCCGTTAGTTACTGTCACCGTCTATGCCTTGCGCGTATAGCCAATCCAACGCACGAAGCTACAGGCTGAGGTGCGTCGTTTCCGGGCGATCTCATTGGTCTTACGAAGAGACGATTCCATCGATGTTGCGCTCATCGCGCAATCGCCTCAAATTCTAGACGCGAGCCAGTTTCCTTGTCCAGATAATCCTGCGGCTGGCGAGAGGCACGCAGACATGACAATCGGCATGATGGAGGGTCTAGAGAGCCAGCGCCCACCATATGGGAACACCTGCACTACGATCCGGAAAGGTTCCCAGGGCCTGTGTCGTCGAAATGCATCCCAGGTCGTTCTGAAAAAAGGCCATCGGATAGCGACAACATCTCGGCAAATATCGGATATCTGGTTGCGACTGTGCAATACCTCAGTGCGATCATGGACGTCGCGCTCAGATGTCATGGAAGGAAGTCGATTCCATCCGCCGGATATAGGCAGGTAGATTCGTGCTCAAGGGCATCTTGTCGAGAGAGGATGCTCGCATCGCGAAGG
>JBILGF010000032.1:0-12657 GCA_044351195.1 Burkholderiales bacterium | reverse complement strand
GCGGTGCAGGCCGGGCAGATACCTGCCGGGGCGCTGTCCGAGCCGATCTTCCGCAACCTCGTCGAGCGCAAGGTGATCGATCCGGCCAAGGTCGTTCGTCTGGACGTGACAGCCGACATCCCCAACTACCCGATCGTCATGCAGGGAAACCTCGCGCCTCAGCTCAAGCAGTCGATCCGCGACGCGTTCCTGAACATGCGCGAGAAGGACGTGCTGAAGGCGTTCCGGGTCGAAGGTTTCGCGGCTGCCTCGGACAAGTCGTATGACATCCTGCGCGAGACCGCGCAGATCCTGAAGATGGACCTGGCGAAGGTGAAGTGATGTCGATGGCTGCCACCCCTCGCCACGAGGCCATCCTCGCCGAGGCGCGACGGGCCGGGCTCGGTCACCTGCGGCTGGTGGCAGTCATCACGGCCGTCTGCATCGCAGCGCTGGCGATCACCGGTTTCTTCGATGCGCAACGCTTCATCGATGGGGGGCCCGCCATCGCCCAGCTTGCTTCAGAGATGGTGCCGCCGGATTTCAGCCGCTGGCGCGCCTGGCTAAGGCCATTGCTGGACACGCTCGCGATGTCGATCGCCGGCACCGCGCTCGCGGTGCTGTTGTCGCTGCCGTTCTCGCTGCTGGCCGCGCCGAATACCTCGCCCGGTCCCGTCGCGTACCGGGTTTCGCGCACCGTGCTCGCCGCGCTGCGCTCGGTACCGGAGATCATTTTCGGCATCCTGCTGGTGGCCGCGGTCGGCTTCGGCGCGTTGCCCGGCGTACTCGCGCTCGCGCTGCACTCCACCGGCATGGTCGCGAAGTTCTATGCCGAAGCGATCGAGCATGTCGATCCGAAGCCGCTGGAGGCCGCTGCAGCGGCCGGTGCCAGCCGCTTCCAGGTGATCACCCACGCAGTCCTGCCTCAGGTGCTGCCGCAGCTGGCCGACATCACGCTCTATCGTTGGGAGTACCACTTCCGCGCTTCGGCCGTGCTGGGGATCGTCGGGGCCGGTGGTATCGGCTTCGAGCTGATGGCGGCGCTGCGGCTTATCCGCTACGACCAGGTCTCGGCGATCCTGCTCACCATTCTCGCCTGCGTGATCGTGGTGGATTCGCTGGGCGCGTGGTTGAGGCGCAAGCTGAAGTGAACACGCGGCGGCGCGGGCGCCCTCTCCCGCGCCGACGCCATCGAGATCCGAACACGAAGCGAGGTTTCGTCTTTCCGGCGCTATTCCGCCTCGGCCCTGGGATCCCGTCGCATCAGCCCGTCGACTGCATCGGATGGGCGCAACTGGCCGTCCAGCACCCCGCACACCGCTTCGGTGATCGGCATCTCGACGCCGTTCTCGCGGGCCAGGCTGGCCAGGGAATGCGCGCTCGACACGCCCTCTGCAACATGACCCAGCGTGCGCAGGATCTCCGCCAGCGGCACGTCCCGGGCCAGCTGCAGGCCGACCTGGCGGTTGCGCGACAGATCTCCGGTGCAGGTGAGGATCAGGTCGCCGGCGCCGCTCAGTCCCATGAGTGTGTCGGCGCGGCCGCCGAGGCTCAGCCCGAGCCGGGTGAGTTCGGCGAGACCGCGCGTGACCAGCGCGGCGCGCGCATTGAGCCCGAGCGCAAGCCCGTCGCAGATGCCGGCGGCAATGGCCATCACGTTCTTTGCGGCGCCTCCGATTTCCACGCCGATCACGTCGGTCGACGAATACACGCGAAGGCGGCCGTCATGCAGTGCATGCGCGGTGTCGCGCGCGAAACCGGCGTCATCGGAGGCGAGCGTGAGTGCGGCGGGCAGGCCGCGTGCGATCTCGGCGGCGAAGCTCGGCCCTGACAGCACGCCGGCCGGGGCGTTCTCGCGCCCGGCGGCAGTGCCGGTCCTTACCCGGACAACGATCCGATGCGGCAGTTCCCCGGTGGCCGCGTCGAAGCCCTTGCACGCCCAGACCAGCGGCTGTCCGGCCGCAGCCGGTACGGTTTCGACCAGAGCCAGCGTCGCCGCGAGCGCGCCGGTGGGCACAGCTGCGATGATCAGCGCCGTGCCGTCGAGGCAGCGCGCGAGGTCGGCATCGACCCTGATGGATGCAGGCAGGCTGTGGCCCGGCAGGTAGCGCGCATTCTCGCCTTGCATGCGCAGCGCTTCGGCATGCCGGGGGTCGCGCGTCCAGAGCGTGATCTCATGCCGGCCTGCGAAAGCCATGGCCAGCGCGGTGCCCCACGCACCGGCACCGAGCACGGCGATGTTCACAGGCCGAAGACCTGGCTCACGTGGATGAAGCCGGTCGCGCCGTCACGATGGCGCACCCGTACCCATTCGCCGGCCGGGGGATCGACCATGTCGAGCACCACGTCGCGCCCGACGCGCAGCACGACCGCGCCTGTCTCCGAAGGGCCGTCGCGCATCGTGCCCATCGCTGCACGTACCAGTACCGTGCGCGCGGAGGACAGCGCACGGGTTTCGATCCAGGACAGGTCTCCAGCGGCGTCGCGGACCTTGGTCCAGCCCTCGATCGAGACCGCTACCTGTACCGGGTAGCCTCGGCTGATCACCCACAGGCGCCTGGCCTTGGTCGACGGCGCGTCGTACAGGACGGCAGCGGGCTCGCCGATGGACCGGTATTCCTGGGCTGCTGCCGGCAGGCTCGCCGCCAGCAGCACGAGGGCAATGCCCGTCGCCACCCGCATCCGGCCTGCCGCGGCCGCCACCGCGCGCTGGATCATGCCTGCCAGGCCTGTCGCACCCGCGTGTCAGTGGGTCTGGCCGTCTGCCCCGTCGGGGGCTGCACCAGCCGGGGCCTGCGCTGCCTGCTGCTGGTAGAGCATCTCGAAGTTGATCGGCTGCAGCACGATCGGCATGAAGCCGGCGCGTACCGACACGTCGGACACCACCTCGCGGGCATACGGGTAGAGCAGGTTCGGGCAGGTGATGCCCAGCACCTGAGGCAGCATGTCGGGCAGCACGCCCGAGATGCGGAAGATGCCGCCCTGCACGACTTCGATCAGGAACAGCGTCTTGTCGCCCATCTTCGCGGTAACCGTGACGCTCAGCGTCACATGGTAGGCGTCGTCGCGGACGTGCATGCCGTTGGTATGGAGGTTCAGGTCGACCGCAGGCTGGCCCTGCTCCATGAAGATGCCCGGGGCATTCGGAACTTCGAGCGAGAGATCCTTGATGTAGAGCTTCTCGATCGCGAACTGGGGTTGCGTCGCGACGCTTGCAGGGGTGGTTTCAGCCATGATCGATCCGGTTGTTTGCCGCGCATGCGGCGGGTGTCTGGGACGCCGGCAGGGATGTTACCGGAGCCGCGAGTCGGTCTCGTTGCGGGAATTCAGGTGCCGGCGAGCAGGGGCTCGAGGCCGCCGGCGCGGTCGAGCGCTGACAGGTCATCGAAGCCGCCGACATGCCGGTCGCCGATGAAGATCTGCGGCACCGTACGCCGGCCAGTGATCTCGATCATGCGGTCGCGCACCCCGGGGTCGGTGTCGATGCGGATCTTCTCGATCTCGGTGACGCCCTTGGAACGCAGCAGGCGTTCGGCCATCTGGCAGTACGGGCAAACCCCGGTTGCATACATGGTGATCTTCGGCATCGGTGCGGATCCTCTGTCAAATCAGCGGTCAGGATGTCGTCCTGCAGACGGTGTCCCGGTGCAAGGGTCAGCCCTTGGTGCCCTTCTGGATCGGAAGGTTGGCCTGCTCCCAGGCGGTCAGCCCGTCGCGCAGCTTGACCGCCTCGGCGAACCCGGCCTTGCGCAGGGTGTTGGTCGCGGAGCCCGAGCGCTGACCGTTGCGGCAGTGGACGATGACCGGTTTCGACTTGTACCGGTCGAATTCCTTCAGTCGTTCGGCGACCTGCGCCGCGGGCACGTTGCGCGCGTGCGGAATGTGCCCGGCCGCAAACTCGGCGGGGTCGCGCACGTCGATCAGCAAGGCATCCTTGCGGTTGATCAGATTCACCGCATCGGTGACGCTGACTTCGTTCGTGCCGTTGACCAGGCTCATCATCAGCGGCCAGACCAGGAGCGATCCGCTGACCACCGCCACCGTCACCAGCAGGATGTTCTGCTGCAGGAAATCCCAGACACTCACTCGGCCGTACTCCAGCTGTTGGCCGGTGACGAATGCCACGGGCCCGATATCGTCGGGCGCGTATTATGAAGTAGGATCATCGTCCCTGCTCGATCATCCGCTCATGAATACACAGCCGCCATCCGCGGCGCCCGCTCCGGCGCCCGCTGCCACGTCATCCACGGTGCCCGTGCCGATGCGGCCCGCGCCCGGCCGCGTCACGCCCGTCCTGCTGCTGATCCTCGACGGCTTCGGCCATCGCGAGACCGGCGACGACAATGCGATCCTGCATGCGCGCAAGCCGGTCTGGGATGCGTTGTGGCGTGATTGCGCGCACACGACCATCAACGCCTCGGAGCGCCATGTCGGACTGCCCGGCGGGCAGATGGGCAATTCCGAGGTCGGCCACCTGAACATCGGTGCCGGGCGCGTCGTCTACCAGGAGCTGACCAAGATCGACCACGCAATCGAGACCGGTGCCTTCGCGTCCAACGCGGCGCTGCTCGGCGCGGTCGCAGCGGCGAGGTCCACCGGCGGCACGCTGCATGTGCTGGGCCTGGCCTCGACGGGCGGGGTGCACAGCCACGAGGCGCATCTGGCGGCGATCGTGCAGCTCGCCTTCGACAACGGCCTCGACCGGGTCATGGTGCATGCCTTCCTCGATGGTCGCGACACGCCGCCCAGGAGCGCCGAGCCGACCCTGGCGCTGCTCGAGAACGTGCTCGATCGCGCCGGGTCACCGGGCAAGGCACGCATCGCGAGCCTGGTCGGCCGCTACTTCGCGATGGATCGCGACAGTCGCTGGGAACGGGTGCAGGTCGCCTACGATCTGCTGGCGCTGGGCCACGCGGAGTTCACCGCGGGCAGCGCGATCGAGGGCCTCGCGGCGGCCTATGCGCGCGGCGAGTCCGACGAGTTCGTGAAGGCCACCGCGATCGTGCCGCCGGGCATGCAGCCAGCCATCATCAAGGACGGTGACGCGGTGGTGTTCATGAACTTCCGCGCCGACCGCGCGCGCGAACTCACCCGAACATTCACCGATCCTGCTTTTGATGGCTTCCCGCGCGCAGGCCTGCCCCGGCTGTCGGCATTCGTCACCCTGACCCGCTATGGCGACGAGTTCGACGCGCTGCCTGCGGCGTTTCCGCCCGATTCGATCCGCAATGGCTTCGGCGAGTACCTGGCCTCGCTCGGGCTCACCCAGTTGCGCATCGCCGAGACCGAGAAGTACGCACACGTCACCTACTTCTTCAATGGCGGCGTCGAGCAACCCTACCCGGGCGAGGCGCGGGTACTGGTGCCCTCGCCGAAGGTCGCGACATACGATCTCGCGCCCGAGATGAGTGCGTTCGAGGTCACGGCCGAGCTCGAATCGGCGATCGCCAGCCGGCGCCATGATGCGATCGTCTGCAACTTCGCGAACTGCGACATGGTCGGCCATACCGGCAATTTCGACGCGGCCCTCAAGGCGGTCGAGGTAATCGACGCCTGCATCGGACGGGTGGTCGCGGCGATGAGGGCCGCAGGCGGCGAGGTGCTGATCACCGCCGACCATGGCAATGCCGAGATGATGCGCGACCCCGAGACGAAGCAGGCGCACACCGCACATACGCTCAACGTCGTGCCGCTGGTGCATGTCGGGCGTCCGGCCCGGCTCGCCGAGGGCGGTGCGCTGCAGGACATCGCGCCGACCCTGCTGCGCATGATGGGCGTTGCGCAGCCGCCAGAGATGACCGGCCGTCCGCTGGTCTCGTTCGACTGATCCACCCGCCCGAATCGGTGTTGTCGCTGCGGCGGCGAGCGGCAGCCAGCCGGATGAGCTGCGGGCTGCGCCGGCCGGCCGCCGCGGTCGTTGCGGTGGTCGCGGCATGGGCAGCACTCCTGCTGGCGATGCCGGTGGCCGAGGTCCGCGCGGCGGCCCCCTCGTCGAAGGCGGCGGCGCAAGGCGAACTGCTGGAGCTGCGCCGGCGCATCGAAGCCCTGCAGAAGAAGGTTGCCGGGGCCGAGGAGGTGAAGACCGAGGCCGCCGATGCGTTGCGTGCGTCCGAGCGCGCGATCAGCGAAGCCAGCCGCCGGTTGTTCGAGATCACCGGCGAGAAGAAGGCGGTGAACGAGGACATCGCCCGGCTGTCGGGCGAGGCAGGCGCTTTCCAGGCGCGGGTTCATGCCCAGCAGGAGCGGCTCGGGCGACTGCTGCAGCGCCGGTATGTGGCTGGAGACCCGGATCCGCTGCGGCTGGTGCTGTCGGGCGAGAGCCCGGCCGAGGCCGCGCGGCTGCTGCACTATTACGGCTACCTGCACCGCGACTACCAGGCACAGATCGCCGGGTTGCGGGCCGAGCTGGCGCGGCTGGCCAGCGTGTCGGACGAGCGCCGGAAGAAGGGCGCGGAGCTTGCGGCGCTCGAGGCCGAGGCCGGGCGGGCGCGCGGCCAGCTCGAAGCCGAACGGGGCCGGCAGCGGGTGGTACTGGCCCGCGCCTCGAAGGAGATCGAATCCAGCCGCCGACAGATGGCCACGCTGCGCCGCGACGAGGACCGCCTGACCCGGCTGGTCGAGCAGATCGCCCGGGTGCTGGCCGATCGGGAGCGGGCACGAGCGCGCGAGGCGGCCATGCGCGAAGCAAAGGCGAAGGCGCGTGCGGCGCGCGAGGCGGCCCCGCGCGGTGAAGTGGCCCCGCGCGGTGAAGTGGTCCCGCGCGGCGAAGTGGCCCCGCGCGGCGAGGTGGCTCCGCGCGGCGAGGCGGGAGAAGGACGTGGTTCGCGCAACGAGCGCGTCCCGGAGCCGGGCGTACCGGCCGGGGTGTTCGGCTCGCTCAAGGGTCGACTCGCGCTGCCGGTCGCCGGCGAGCTCTCCAACCGGTTCGGGCAGGCACGGGCCGACGGCGGGCTGCAGTGGCGGGGCATCACCATCCGCGCGGCGGCAGGACAGGAGGTGCGCTCGGTCGCGCCGGGTCGAGTGGTTTTCGCCGACTGGCTGCGTGGCTTCGGAAACCTGCTGATCGTCGACCACGGCGATGGCTACATGACGCTGTACGGCAACAATGAATCGCTGCTGCGGCGGGTCGGAGACGGTGTGCGCGGCGGCGATCCGCTGGCCACGGTCGGCGCCAGCGGCGGGTCAGCCCAGCCCGGCCTCTACTTCGAACTGCGCCATCGCGGCCAGCCGGTCGATCCGCTCCCCTGGACGCTGGCCCGGTGAACATGAACGCGAAGACGACCGATATGCCCGCATCCGGTTACGGTCTGTTACTTCTCGGTCGCTGTGACGCGCCGTCCGGCTCACGTCGTCGCTTGACAAGCTGCTAACATGCCTGTCGTGCAAATGCATCGTGCGGGCCCGGCAGCGTCCCGCGCCAATCCTTCCTGAGGTCGCCAAATCTCCATGTCCCGGTCGTTGGGTTCACTCATGCGCAACAAGGCAAGCCAGGTCGGGCTGATCTGCGTCGGGGTCGTTCTCGGCGTGCTGGTCAGCCTGAATTTCTCCGCGGTCGCCCAGCGCGAGGCGCCCAGCCCGCTGCCGATCGAGGACCTGCGCGTGTTCACCGAGGTGTTCGGGCGCATCAAGAGCGACTATGTCGAGGTTGTCGAAGACCGCAAGCTGTTCACCGAGGCAATCAACGGCATGCTGTCCGGCCTCGACCCGCACTCGGCCTATCTCGACCAGGAGGCCTTCAAGGAACTGCAGGTCGGCACCCAGGGTGAATTCGGCGGCCTCGGCATCGAGGTCGGCATGGAAGACGGGCTGGTGCGCGTCGTGTCGCCGATCGACGATACCCCGGCATCGCGCGCCGGCCTTCGCCCGGGCGACCTGATCATCCGGCTCGACGAGACCCCGGTGAAGGGCATGACGCTCAACGACGCGGTGCGCCGCATGCGCGGCAAGCCGAACACCGACATCACGCTCACCGTGATCCGCCGTGGCGAAGAGAAGCCGCTGGTGGTCACGCTCACCCGGGCCGTGATCAAGATCCAGAGCGTGCGCTCGGCCTTGATGGAACCGGGCTTCGGCTACATCCGGCTGACCCAGTTCCAGGAGCATACCGGCGAGAACCTCGCGCGCGCGATCGAGCGCGTCTGGAAGGAAAACAGCGGCAACATGCGCGGGCTGATCCTTGACCTGCGCAACGATCCTGGCGGCCTGCTCAACGGCGCGGTCGCGGTGTCGGCAGCTTTCCTGCCGCAGAATGCGCTGGTCACCTATACCGACGGCCGCGCGCCCGACTCGCGGATGAAACTCAACGCGAGCCCCGAGTTCTACCTGCGCGGTGCGGCCCAGGGCGACTACCTGCGCAACCTGCCGAAGGACGTGAAATCGGTACCGATGGTGGTGCTGATCAACAGCGGTTCGGCATCGGCTTCCGAGATCGTGGCCGGCGCGCTGCAGGACCACAAGCGCGCGACCATCATGGGCACGCAGAGCTTCGGGAAAGGTTCGGTACAGACCATCCTGCCGCTCGCCAACAACACCGCGATCAAGCTGACCACGGCACGCTATTTCACGCCGAACGGTCGCTCCATCCAGGCCAAGGGCATCACGCCCGACATCGTGGTCGAAGATCCGAGCAACCCGAGCGACAACCAGCGCGTGCGCGAGGCCGACCTCAACCGGCACCTGTCCGACGGCAAGGGTGGCGGGCCCAGGACGACACCGCGGCCGCGCCTGGAGGGCAAGAAGGACGAGCCGGCACGCCCGCGCATCGAGCCGATCAAGCTCGAGCCGGGTCAGGTGTTCTCCCGCGAAGATTTCCAGCTGATGCAGGCGCTCAATCACCTGAAGGGCCAGCCGGTGCTGCGTGAGCTGCCGCCGGTGGCTACCAGCGCGAGTGCTGCGCCTGCTGCGGCAGCGACTGCCGCACGCTGAGCAGGCCGCGCTGAACGGGCCAGCCCGGGTCCGCGCGGCAACCGGGTGATCCGACGATGGATGATGCTCAACTCACCCGCTACAGCCGCCACATCCTGCTGGACGAGGTCGGCATTGACGGGCAGCAGCGTCTGCTCGACAGCCGCGTGCTGCTGGTGGGTGCGGGCGGGCTGGGTTCACCGGTCGCGCTGTACCTGGCGAGCGCCGGCGTCGGGGAAATCACCGTCTGCGACGATGACACCGTCGACCTGACGAACCTGCAGCGGCAGGTTGCCCATGCGACACAGAGCATCGGCATGCCCAAGGTCGAGTCGATCGCCCGGACGATGCAGGCGATCAACCCGTCCACGCGAGTGGTTGCGCTGGCGCAGCGGCTGGAAGGGCATGCGCTGCTCGAACGCGTCGCCGAGGCCGACGTGGTGGTCGATGCCAGCGACAACTTCCCGACGCGCCATGCGCTCAACGCTGCCTGCGTTCGCCAGCGCAAGCCTCTGGTGTCGGGTGCGGCCATCCGCTTCGACGGACAGGTGGCGGTGTTCGACCTTCGCGATCCCGGCAGTCCGTGCTACCACTGTCTGTTTCCGCAGCCGGATTCCAGCGCAGATGACGAGGAACGCTGCGCGGTGATGGGTGTGTTCGCGCCACTGGTCGGCGTCATCGGAGCGATACAGGCAGCCGAGGTGCTCAAGCTGATCGCCGGCGTCGGGCGGTCGCTGTCCGGACGCCTGCTGCTGTTCAGCGCACGCGAGTGCGAGTGGCGCGAGGTGCGCGTGAAACGCGATCCCGGGTGTGCGGTCTGCGCGGCAGACGCGGCCGGTTGACCGCGGCGCGCCTCAGGTCGACAGCAGGATCTCGCGCTGCCGGGCCCAGAACTGTGACGGGTCGCGCGTGAAGCCGCTCTTGGCGAACTGGTGCCAGCGGCCGACGACGAACGCCATGATCGCGTTGGCCTGAGCGGTCACGTCGGCATCGCCGGGCAATTCGCCCTGGGTCTGCGACAGCCGCAAGGCCTGCTTCAGGGTGGCCTCGAGCCGGTCGTGCATCTGGTTGATGCGTGCCTGCAGCCGTGCATTCTCGTGTACCAGTGCGTCGCCGATCAGCACCCGGCTCATGCCGGGATTGCGCTTGGCGAACGCGAGCAGCACCGCGACCATTGCATCGACCTGCTTGAGCCCGACCGGTTCGTCGCTGGCGATCTTGTTCACCAGGCTGAACACCGTCTGCTCGATGAACTCGATCAGGCCCTCGAACATCTGTGCCTTGCTCGCGAAATGCCGGTACAACGCCGCTTCGGATACGTCCAGGCGCGCAGCCAGCGCGGCGGTGGTGATCTTTTCCGGGCTCGGTACCTCGAGCATTTCGGCGAGCGTCTGCAGGATCTGGAGCCTGCGTTCGCCGGTACGGGGCGGCATGGTGGACCCTCCACAGGATACTGTCCGGGCGGTGTCCGGAACCGGGACAGACCAGGGACAGGCTCCGGCAGTTCCGATTGTGAGCACACGCTTTGTTGCGACTCTTTATTCTATGCAGATTCGGTCGCGGCAGGTGCGGAAAAATGCAGCGGGGAACAGGACGTCCCCGGTACCCGCGTGTCAACGCAGGTGTGCGAGGCAGCGTGTCATCGCGTGCAGGTCGGTGACCATCAGGTCGACATGGGCGGGACGCCGCACCCGCAGCAGGCCGGGCTTCCGGCGTGCGACATACACGGTGCGCATGCCGAGGCGGCGGGCGGTCAGCAGGTTGTCGAGCGAATCCTCGACCATGACGGTGCGCCGCGGATCGATGTCGTGGCGGCGGAACAGTTCCCGGAAGCCACGCACGTCAGGCTTGGGCTGGTAGCGGGTATGTTCGATGGTGAACACGCCATCGAACAGGTCGGTGATGCCCAGTACCTCGAGTACGGCCCGGCAGTAGCGTTCGGGCGAATTCGAGAACACGACCTTGCGTCCGGGCAGCCGGTGCAGCAGGCTGCGCAGGCCTAGGTCGCGGATCACCATGCGGTCGAGCGTCGGGAACTGGTGCGTCTCGTGCAGGAAGTGGTCGGGATCGGTGTCGTGGTGCTTCATCAGGCCGAGCAACGTCGCGCCGTACTGCAGCCAGTAGCGGCGGCGCAGCGCACTCGCCTCGGCTTCGTCCAGGCCGAGATGCCGCATCACGTACTCGGTCATCGACCGGTTCATCTGCGGAAAGATGTGCGGCGTGCAGTAGTGCAGCGTGTTGTCGAGGTCGAAGACCCAGGTGCTTGCCGCGGGCATCAGCGCTTGCCCCTCATCGGCTGCGGATCATCGTGCCGACCCCCTGGTCGGTCATGATCTCGAGCAGCACGCAGTGATCGACCCGGCCGTCGATGATGTGCACCGAAGAGACGCCGCCACGAGCGGCATCGAGCGCCGAGGAGATCTTGGGCAGCATGCCGCCCGAGATCGTGCCGTCTGCGAACAACTCGTCGATGCGTCTCGCGGTGAGGCCGGTGAGCAGGTTGCCGGCCTTGTCGAGCACGCCGGGCGTGTTGGTCAGCAGCATCAGCTTCTCGGCCTTCAGGATCTCTGCGACCTTGCCCGCCACCAGATCGGCATTGATGTTGTAGGTCTCGCCCTCTGATCCCGAGGCGATCGGCGCGATCACCGGGATGAAACCGCTCGAAGTGAGCGTCTGGATGATGCCCGGATCGACCGACTCGATTTCGCCGACCTGCCCGATGTCGATCTTCTCTTCGGGGTTCTCCTGCCGCGAGACCATCATCTTGCGCGCATGGATCAAGCCGCCGTCCTGCCCGGTCAGCCCGACCGCCTTGCCGCCGGCGCTGTTGATCAGCTCGACGATCTCCTTGTTCACCTGGCCGGCGAGCACCATCTCGACGATGTCCATCGTCTCGGCGTCGGTGACGCGCATGCCCTGTACGAACTCTCCCTTCTTGCCCACGCGGGCCAGCAACTGCTCGATCTGCGGCCCGCCGCCGTGCACCACCACCGGGTTGATGCCGACCAGCCGCAGCAGCACGACGTCGTGTGCAAACGACTGCTTCAGTTTCTCGTCGGTCATCGCGTTGCCGCCGTACTTGATGACCACCGTGCGTCCGTGGAACCGGCGGATGTAGGGCAGGGCCTCGGACAGGACCTGGGCTTTCTGCGTGGCGGTGAGCGCGGCGTCGGGGGTCATCGGGCGGGTGCCACGCGGCGCGCGGCCAGAAAAGTCGAAGCCGCGATTCTAGCGGCCGCACGCGCCGCGCGGTGACCGGACGAGGCCGCCCTCAGCGGATCTCCAGCCGCTTCGCCGAGGTGACTGCCCTCTTCGGCAGCCGCAGCTCGAGGACGCCGTCGCTGTACTTCGCTTCGGCAGCGGTCTCGTCGATCGCATCGGCGACCTGGAACGCCCGATACAGCTTGCCGTAGTAGCGCTCGCTGCGCAGCACGCGCCCCTCGGCCTTCTCTTCGCGCCGGTTCTTCGCCTCCGCGCTGATTGCCACATCGTTGCCGTCGATCGTCACGTGGATGTCGTCGCGCGCCACGCCGGGCAGCTCGGCATGCACCGCATAGGCCTTTTCGTCCTCGGTGACTTCGACGCTGAACGGCCGTGCGGCACTGGCGGGCGCCGGGCCCGGGGTGCCGACCGGGCGCACGAGGAAGCCCTGGAACAGGTTGTTGAAGAGGTCGTCGAAAGAATCGTTCCGGATCAGTTGAGCCATGGTGGAGTCTCCATCAGATGAGTGGTTGGTTGTCGCGCCCGGGCCGCGACCGGCTGCGTTGCGATCAC
>JBILGF010000398.1:0-3363 GCA_044351195.1 Burkholderiales bacterium | reverse complement strand
AGCCGGTCGTCGGGTCTCGGTGGTCGGGCGGTGCCTGCGGTTTCCGATGGCACGACGCCTGCCTCCGATAGATGTGCACCGCCCGGCCGTTTTCAAGGCCCTGCGTGCGTCAGGCGCGCACGACCGGTCGGCTATACTCGATCGTTTACGAGAAGGTTTTCCCGATGGTGATTCACTCGATTCAGAACGGGGCCGCGCATCCCGCACGAGGTGGCTTGCGTGCTCGGTCCGGGGCGCGTGCAGTGGCGTTCGTCGCAGGCCTGTGCCGCGCCGGCGTGCGCGCGCTGCTCCCCTGCGCCCTGCTGCTCGCGGCGGTGCCGATCGCGTTCGCCCAGCCTGGCGCATTGCCCGCGCCGGTGCCGCCCGCGATCGATGCGCGCGCGTATGTCCTGATCGATTTCGCCACCGGGCAGGTGCTGGCCTCGCAGGCAGCCGATGACCGATTCGAACCGGCATCGCTGACCAAGCTGATGACGGCCTACCTGACCTTCAACTCGATCCGCCAGAAGCGGCTCGCGCCGGCGCAGGTGGTGCCGGTGTCCGATCGGGCGCGCAAGGCCGAGGGTTCGCGCATGTTCATCGACCAGCGTGTCCCGGTCACGGTCGATGAGCTGATGCGCGGGATGATCATCCAGTCGGGCAACGACGCGAGCATCGCGCTGGCCGAAGCGGTCGCCGGCGGCGAGGATGCATTCGCCGATGCGATGACGCGCGAGGCCCAGCGCCTGGGCATGAAGAACACCGCGTTCCGCAATTCGACCGGGCTGCCCGATGCGAAGCACTTCAGCACGGCGTCCGACCTGGCGCGGCTCGCCACCGCGATCATCCGCGATTTTCCCGAGTTCTATTCGCTCTACTCGCAGCGCGACTACACCTACAACAAGATCAGGCAGGCCAACCGCAACCGCCTGCTCTGGCTCGATCCGTCGGTGGACGGCATGAAGACCGGCTACACCGAGGCTGCGGGTTTCTGCCTGGTCACCTCGGCGAAGCGCGGCGAGCGGCGCCTGGTGGCCGTGGTGCTCGGCGCACCGTCGGAGCGCGCGCGCATCAGCGAGAGCCAGAAACTGATCAACTACGGGTTCCAGTTCTTCGACAACTTCCGTCTCTATGGCGCGCGGCAGCCGGTCGCCGCCCTGGCGGTCTGGAAGGGCGCATCGCGCACGGTCGACGCCGGTTTCGACGCCGACCTGGTGGTGACGCTGCCGGCGGGCAGCGGTTCCCGGGTCAAGGCCGAGCTGGAAAGCGTCCAGCCCCTGGTGGCCCCGATCGCCGCGGGCCAGCGGGTGGGCACGCTCAAGCTCGCGCTCGACGGGCGTCCACTGGCAGAATATCCCGTCGTGGCGCTGCAGGACGTGCAGACCGCGAACATCTTCCGGCGCACCTGGGACAGCCTGCGGCTGATGCTGAAGTGACAACCGAGGGTACAGCGATGATCGTTCACCTGAATGGCGAATTCCTCCCGATCGAAGAGGCGAAGATCTCGCCGCTCGACCGCGGGTTCATTTTCGGCGATGGCGTGTACGAGGTGATTCCCGTCTACGCGAAGAAACCGTTCCGGATGATGGAGCACCTGCAGCGCATGCAGCGCAGCATGGACAAGATCGGGCTGCACAACCCGCATTCGATCGAGCGCTGGGAAGCCCTGTGCAACGAGATGATCGAGCGTACGCCGCATCCCGACCAGGGGCTCTACATACAGGTGACCCGGGGTGTCGCGCCGCGCGACCATGCGTTCCCGAAGGACGCGACGCCGACCGTGTTCATGATGAGCAACCCGATGCGCAAGCCGCCGCCCGAATGGCATTCCGACGGTGCCGCTGCCATTACCGCGAACGACGACCGCTGGTACAACAACGACATCAAGTCGACCGCACTGCTGGGCAATGTGCTCGCGCGCCAGAAGTCGGCCGAGGTCGGCGCGGTCGAGACGATCCTGATCCGCGATGGCATGCTGACGGAGGCGTCCTCCAGCAACGTGCTGATCGTCAAGGGCGGCACCATCTTTTCGCCGCCCAGGAGCAACCTGCTGCTGCCCGGAACCACGTTCGACGTCACCATCGAGCTCGCGCAGAAGCACGGTATGCCGTGGGAACTGCGGCCGATCACCGAGGCCGAACTGCGCGACGCAGACGAGATCTGGGTCACCTCGGCCACCAAGGAAGTGCTGGCGATCACGCGGCTCGACGGCAAGCCGGTCGGCACCGGCAAGCCCGGGCCGGTATGGAAGCAGATCCATGGGCACTACCAGGTGTTCAAGCGCGAGGTGACCGGTTGCTGATCGGCATCGACTGCAGCCGCCAGGGCGGCCCCCGGAAGGTGCTATCGCCATGAGTGAGGCGTCCGGGCTGGAGGCGCCGGCAGAGTCGCTGATCGTCTACCCGTCGGCGTTCCCGATCAAGGTGATGGGGCCGGCTGCACCGGGCTTCGCGCCGGCAGTGATTGCCGTGGTGCAACGCCATGCGCCGGATTTCGACCCGGCCACGGTCGAGACCCGCAGCAGCCGGGAAGGCAAGTACACCAGCCTGACCGCGACTGTCACCGCCACGTCGCGCGAGCAGCTCGACGCGCTGTACAAGGACCTGTGCGACCACCCGATGGTGGTCATGGTCCTGTAGCGCGCACCGTCATTCCCGTTTCCCGAGTTCCCACAGGACCCCGCATGGCCAAGGCAAAGAAGCGTACGCAGGCACCCGCGAAGAAGGCGGCAACGAAGAAGGTTGCAGCGAAGAAGGCTGCGACCAAGAAGGTGGCGAAGAAGAAGGTCGTCCCGAAGAAGGCGCCCGTGAAGAAAGCGACCGTGAAGAAAGCGACCACGAAGAAGTCGGCGGCGAAGAAGGCTTCGCCGAAGAAGGTCGCGCCGCGGAAGAAGACCATTTCCAAGGCAGCCGCGAAGAAGGCGGTGCCCGTGGTGAAGGATCCCCCGCGCAGGACCTTCGTGCGGCGGTCGCCCATCCACGGTCGTGGGGTGTTCGCGCAGGTCGACATCCCGAAGGGCGAGCGCGTGATCGAGTACAAGGCGCGCAAGATCACCTGGGCGCAGGCCGACCGCTGGTACGCCGATGACGACAGCAAGCCGTCGCACACCTTCCTGTTCACCCTCGATGACAAGTACGTGCTCGACGGCAACAAGGATGCCAACAGCGCACGCTGGATCAACCACTCGTGCAATCCGAACTGCGAATCCGACATCGTCGATGGCCGTATCTGGATCGAGTCGATCCGCAACATCAAGGCCGGCGAAGAGTTGAACTACGACTACAACATCACGCTCGAGACGCCACACACTCCGGCCGAGAAGCGCCGCTGGTCATGCCGCTGCGGATCGAAGAACTGTCGAGGCACACTGCTGGGCAAGAAGCG
>JBILGF010000244.1:0-5291 GCA_044351195.1 Burkholderiales bacterium | reverse complement strand
CGTGGCCTACGGCGAGCGCACCAAGATCGGCAAGGCCTGCGTGTCGCTGCATCCGGCCGGGCATGTCCTGGGCTCCTCCCAGGTGCGGGTCGAGGTCGGCGGCGAGATCTGGGTGGTGACCGGCGACTACAAGCTCGATCCCGACCCCACCTGCGCCGCGTTCGAGCCGGTTCGGGCCCATGTGCTGATCACCGAGTCGACGTTCGGATTGCCGATCTACCGGTGGGCGCCGCCGGCCCGGCTGTTCGCCGAGATCGACGACTGGTGGCGCGGCAATGCCGCTGCCGGGCGCCCGAGCGTGGTGTATGCCTACGCGTTCGGCAAGGCGCAACGCATCCTCGCCGGGGTCGATGCCTCGATCGGGCCGATCATCTGCCACGGGGCGGTCGAAGCGCTCAACCGGTGCTATCGCGAGGCCGGCGTGCGCCTGCCTGCCACCGGCACCGTGACCGGGCCGGCGCGCATCAGTGATCCAGCGGCACTCGCGGGCGCACTGGTGGTGGCCCCACCCTCCGCGCAGTCGACGCCCTGGCTGCGCCGGTTCCACGACGCGAGCGACGCGTTCGCCTCGGGCTGGATGCAGCTGCGCGGGGCCCGCCGCCGGCGCTCGGTAGACCGGGGTTTCGTGATGTCCGACCATGCCGACTGGCCAGGCCTGCTGTGCGCGATCGAGGCGAGCGGGGCTGCGTGCGTCTACGCGACCCACGGCTATGCCGCGGTGCTGTCGCGCTACCTGTGCGATCGTGGCCTGGATGCGCGCACGTTCGACACGCGCGAGTTCGACGCCCACTACGCCGGAGAGCAGGACGAGCCGGTGGTGGCCGACGGGTCGCTGCCAGCGGCTGCGACCGAAGATGCATGACTTCGCCGCACTCTGTCGCGCGCTCGATTCGACCACCTCGACGCGGGCCCGGCGTGCGGCACTGGCCGCCTACTTCGGACGGGCGAGGCCGGCCGATGCCGCGTGGGCCGTGTATTTCCTCTGTGGCGGGCGTCCGCGGCAGGCGGTGCCACTGAAGGTGCTGCGCGCCATCGCGGCCGAACGCGCACAGGTGCCTGCCTGGCTGTTCGAGGAAAGCTACCAGGCGGTGGGCGACCTGGCCGAGACGATCGCCCTGCTGCTGCCACCGCCCCCGCAGACGGCGGCCCCGGTACCCCTGCATGAATGGGTTGAGCAGCGCCTGCTGCGCCTGCGCGGCATGGCACCGGAGGCGGTCGCGCCGCTGCTGGTCGGCTGGTGGGACGCGCTCGACAGGCATGAACGCTTCGTCTGGAACAAGCTGATCACCGGCGGCTTCAGGGTCGGGGTATCGCGCCAGCTCGTGGTGCAGGGCGTGGCCGAAGCCAGCGGCCTGCCGACGCAGGTGATCGCCGAGCGGCTCGCCGGCGACTGGAAGCCCGACGCGGATGCATGGCTGCGCCTGGTCGGGCGCGACGAAGGCGCAGCGCCGCCGGGCCGCCCCTATCCGTTCTTCCTCGCCCACGCCCTGCAGGGGCCGGTCGAGGCGCTCGGCGACCCGGACCGCTGGGCGGCTGAATGGAAATGGGACGGCATCCGCGCCCAGGTCGTGCGCCGTAACGGTGAGACCTTCCTGTGGTCGCGCGGGGAGGAGCAGGTCACGCCCCGATTTCCGGAGGTCGCCGCAGCCGTCGCCGCGCTGCCGGATGGCTGCGTGCTCGATGGCGAGCTGGTGGCCTGGCGCGACGGGCGGGTCGCGCCGTTCGCGCTGCTGCAGCAGCGGATCGGGCGCACCCGGCTGTCGGCCGCGGTGCTGGCGCGCGCACCGGTGGCGTACATGGTCTACGACCTGCTCGAGCACCAGG
Organism: Burkholderiales bacterium; assembly: GCA_044351195.1. Lineage (GTDB taxonomy): Bacteria > Pseudomonadota > Gammaproteobacteria > Burkholderiales > CAIKXV01 > CAIKXV01. Next base: position 3,467 of record JBILGF010000244.1, on the reverse strand, counting down.
GGGTCGATCTGCGCGCCCGGCCGTTCTCGGAACGCCGCGCGCGGCTGCAGACCCTGATCGATGGCCTGGGTGACGCCCGGGTGCTCGTGTCGCCACGGGTCGAGGCTGCGACATGGCAGGAACTGGCCGCCCTGCGGCTGGAGGCTCGCGCGCGCAGCGTCGAGGGGCTGATGCTGAAGCGGCTGGATGCCACCTATGGCATCGGACGCACCCGTTCGAGCCCTGCCGGCGAATGGTGGAAGTGGAAGATCGATCCGCTGTCGATCGACGCGGTGCTGGTCTATGCGCAGCGCGGGCATGGACGGCGCGCCAGCCTGTACACCGATTACACCTTCGCGCTCTGGCATCAGGGCTCGCTGGTACCGTTCGCCAAAGCCTACTCGGGCCTGACCGATGCCGAGATCGCGAGGGTGGATGCGTATATCCGGCAGCACACGGTCGAGAAGTTCGGTCCGGTGCGCAGCGTGGCGCCGAAGCTGGTGTGCGAGATCGGCTTCGAAGGCATCGCGCCGAGCCCGCGCCACAAGGCAGGTATCGCGGTGCGCTTCCCGCGCATCCTGCGCCTGCGCGAGGACAAGCGCATCGAGGATGCCGACACGCTGGAACAGCTGCGCGCACTTGCGGCCAGTCTGTCGTGAGCGGCCCATGCTGAGCCCGTTGCGCCTGCTCGGCGTCGACTTCACCAGCGCGCCGCGCCGGTCCAAGCCGATCACCGTGGCGCGTGCATGGCTCGCCGACGACGCCGGCGGGGGACAGTCGCTGCAGGTCGAGGCGGTCGATGCGCTCGAGTCCTTTGCGGCGTTCGAAGCCCTGCTCGATGAACCGGGCCCGTGGATCGGGGGCTTCGATTTTCCGTTCGGCCTGCCGCGCACTGCGGTTGCCGACCTCGGCTGGCCCTCGGACTGGCGCGGGCTTGCGCTCGCCTGCGCGCAGATGCCGCGTGCGGCCTTTCGCGCCTGTCTCGACGCGCATCGGCAGGCGCGCGCGGTCGGCGACCGTTACGTCCATCGCGCGGTCGACCGGCCTGCGGGCGCGCACAGTCCGCTCAAGCTCGTCAATCCGCCCGTGGCGCTGATGTTCCTGGAAGGCGCGGCGCGCCTTGCGCGCGCCGGCATCACCGTCGCCGGCCATGTCGAGGGTGACCCCCGGCGCGTCGCGATCGAGGCGTATCCCGGCTACCTGGTGCGCGCGATCACCCGGCAGCCCTACAAGAGCGATACGCGCTCGAAGCAGACGCCGCAGCGCGCGGGGGCACGCGTGGCGATCCTCGACGCGCTCTGCCGGGGCGAGCATCCCCTGGGCATCCGGGTGTCGGCGCCGCCGCTGCTGCTCGATCGCGCGCTTGCCGACGCCAGTGGCGACACGCTGGATGCGATCGTGTGCGCGCTGCAGGCGGGCTGGGCGCTGCGGCAGCCGCGCTTCGGCGTACCTGCCGGCACCGATCCGATCGAAGGCTGGATCGCCGGCGTACCTGCGCCGGAGCCGGCTGCGCCGCCGGTGGTATCGCGGCACGCTCCGGGCCACGTGCCGCAGCGGGGTGCCACGTGAGCGAAGCCCGGCCTGTGTCCCGGGGCGGGCAGGAGCGCGGCGTGCCCCGGCAGCCCGCCGCCGCGCAGCCCGCCGCCGCGCAGCCCGCCACCGCGCAGCCCGCCACCGCGCAGCCCGCCGATGCGCAAGTCCTCGGCGGCGGGCGCGTGCTGCGCCTGCCGGCCGAACTCGTCCGCTGGTTCGAGCAGCGCGGCTGGCGTGCGTTCCCGTTCCAGCGCGAGCTCTGGCAGGCTTACCTGCGCGGCGACAGCGGCCTGCTGCACGCCACCACGGGTTCCGGCAAGACCTATGCGGTGTGGTTCGCCGCCCTGATCGAAGCGCTGCGTGGCGGCACCCGCCGTCCGAAGCCGCGGCCTTACACCGTGCTCTGGGTCACACCCATGCGCGCGCTGGCAGCAGACACTGCGCGCGCGCTGGCCGAGCCGCTGGATGCACTCGGCCTGGACTGGACGGTCGGCATGCGCACCGGCGACACCACCGGCGCGCAGCGGGCGCGCCAGCAACGCCGGCCGCCGACCGCGCTGGTGACCACGCCGGAGAGCCTGTCGGTGATGCTGGCGCAGTCCGATGCCGAATCGCTGCTGGGCGCCGTGAAACTGGTGGTGGTCGATGAATGGCATGAACTGCTCGGCAGCAAGCGCGGCGTGCAGGTGCAACTCGCCCTCGCGCGCATTGCACGCTTCAGCCCGGACGCACGCATCTGGGGGTTGTCGGCGACGATCGGCAATCTTGCGCAGGCGCGCGACGCGCTGCTCGGTTCGATCGGCCGGGCCGGTGCGCTGGTACAGGGCCGGGCAGCGAAGCGGGTGGTGGTCGACACGTTGATCCCGGACGCACCCGATCGTTTCCCGTGGGCCGGCCACCTCGGCATGCGCATGGTGGAGCCGGTCGCGCGCGAGATCGAATCGGCATCGACCACGCTGGTGTTCACCAACGTGCGCTCCCATGCCGAGCAGTGGTACCAGGCGCTGCTCGAGGCGCGGCCCGAATGGGCGGGGAGCCTCGCCCTCCATCATGGATCGCTCGACCGCCGCCTGCGCGACTGGGTCGAACTGGGCCTGAAGGAGGGGCGACTGAAGGCGGTGGTGTGCACCTCCTCGCTCGACCTGGGCGTGGATTTCCTGCCGGTCGAGCGGGTGATCCAGATCGGCAGCCCGAAGGGCATCGCGCGCCTGCTGCAGCGGGCCGGCCGCTCCGGGCATGCACCCGGCCGGGTGTCGCGCGTGTCCTGCGTGCCGACGCACAGTTTCGAACTGATCGAGGCGGCGGCAGCACGCATCGCGGCCGGTGAGCGGCGCATCGAGTCGCAGACGCCGCCCGAGGCGCCGATCGACGTGCTGGTGCAGCACATGGTCACCGTGGCGCTCGGCGGCGGCTTCGAGCCCGACGCGCTGTTCGCGGAGGTAACGGCCACCTGGGCCTACCGGAACCTCGCCCGGTCGACCTTCGACTGGGCCCTCGACTTCGTGACCCGGGGCGGCGCGCTGCACGCCTATCCCGAGTACCGGCGCGTGGTGCAGTCCGGTGACGGGCAGTACCGGGTGCCCGACCCGGCGATCGCGCGCCGCCACCGGATGTCGATCGGTACCATCACCGCCGACAGCGCGATGGAGGTGCGCTTCATCAGCGGTGGCCGGGTGGGTACGGTCGAGGAGTCGTTCGTCAGCCGCCTGAAGCCGGGGCAGGCGTTCCTGCTCGGCGGACGCCTGCTGTCGCTGGTACGCATCCGCGAGATGACCGCATACGTGACGCGGGCGAAGGCAGGCACGGCCGCCGTGCCGCGCTGGATGGGCGGGCGCAGTCCGCTGTCGACCGAGCTCGCGCAGGCGGTGGTCGATCTCATCGGCCGTGCGGCAAGGGGCGATCGCAGCCTGCCGGAACTGCGCGCGGTGTCGCGGCTGGTCGACCTGCAGCAGCGC
>JBILGF010000241.1:0-5321 GCA_044351195.1 Burkholderiales bacterium | reverse complement strand
CGGCATGGGACTGATCGTGCTGGCGGTGGCGATCCTGCCGCTGCTGGGCGTGGGCGGCCGGCAGCTGTTCAAGGCCGAGACACCGGGGCCGATGAAGGAGTCGCGCCTCACGCCGCGGCTGGCCGAGACCGCCAAGGGCCTGTGGATGATCTACGGGCTGTTGTCGATAGCCTGCTGGTTCGCCTACTGGCTGGCCGGGATGAGCGGCCTCGATGCGCTGATGCACATGTTCTCGACCATGGGGCTGGGCGGCTTCTCCGCATACGATGCCAGCTATGGCCATTTCGATTCGGTGGCCATCGAGGTGGTCACGGTGTGCTTCATGCTCGCCTCGGGCATCAACTTCATCACGCACTTCACTGCACTGCGCGCACGCGACCTTCGACCATACCGGCGCGACCCGGAGGCGCGGCTGTTCATCGGCGTGACCGTCGGCAGCGGCCTGCTGATCGGCGTGTACCTGTATTTCCTCGGCGTATACGACGACCCGCTGGTCGCGCTGCGCTATGCGATGTTCAATACGGTGTCGGTGGCGACCACCACCGGCTTCGCCAGCACGGATTACGGCGCCTGGCCGATGTTCGCTGGGCTGTGGCTGCTGTTCCTGTCGAGCTTCGCCACCTGCGCCGGGTCGACTGGCGGCGGCATCAAGATCGTGCGCGCAGCCATCCTGTACCAGCAGGTCTACCGCGAGTTCGTGCGCATCCTGCATCCGTATGCGGTGACCCAGGTGAAGGTCGGGGGTGCCGTGGTACAGAACAACATCGTGTTCGCAGTGCTCGCCTTCCTGTTCGTCTACATCGCCACCATCGTGATCGTCACGCTGGTGCTGGTGGCAACCAATCTCGACGTGGTCACCGCGTTCAGCGCTGCCGTGGCCTGCGTCAACAACACCGGTCCCGGCCTGGCCGGCGTCGGCCCGTCATCGACCTACCAGGGCCTCTCCGATTTCCAGACCTGGATATGCACCTTCGCGATGCTGCTCGGCCGGCTCGAACTGTTCACCCTGCTGATCGTGTTCACCCCGGTGTTCTGGCGCAAGTAGAAATCCGGGTCAGAGACGATTTTCCAGACGTCTGAACAATCCGGGTCAGAGACGATTTTCCGGAAAATCGTCTCTGACCCGGATTCTTTAAATCGTCTCTGACCCGGATTCTTGAACCGGATCCGTGCTGGACCTTCGGATAATTCGTCTCTGACCCGGATTATTCAGGAGAGCCAGGCGAGGATCTTCGGGTCGAAGCCGCCGCGGTGGCGGGCGATCACGGGTTCGGCGGCGGCGATGAAGGCCTGGCGTTCCTGCGCGGTGGGTACGATCACCTCATTCTGCGCCGGGTCTAGCTGGGACAGCACGAACGCATCTTCGGCGCCGGCCAGTTCGCGCTGGTAGACGGTCGCCTCGCGCGCGGCTTCGAGTACCGCCTGCTGTACGTCGGCCGGCCAGCTGCGCCACACCTGCGCGTTCAGGATGAAGGCGGTGCCGCCGAACAGGTGGCCGGTGAGCGTCATGTAGCGGTGGTAATTCTGCACGCCGAAGTTGAACGTGTTGGTCAGCGGGTTCTCCTGCGCATCGAAGCGCGGCCCTGCGACCTGCTCGACGAACTCCTTCACGTCGACCGGGATCGGTACGAAACCGAGTGCTGCGAACAGTTCTTCGTGCAGCGCGCTCATCTGAGTGCGGATGGTGAGGCCGCGACAGTCGGCCGGCGTGCGGATCGGGCGCACCTTGTTGGACAGATGGCGAAAGCCGTTGTCCCAGAGCCCGAGCAGCCGCACGCCGGTGTTCGCATGCATGCCGGCCTCGAGCAGTGCGCCGAGTTCGCCGTCGAACGCCGCATGCACCGTCGGCCGGTCGCGCACGATGAACGGCAGCTCGAGCGCGCCGAACTCGGGCACTGGCCCGGTGAAGCGCACCGACGAGATGTAGCAGGCCTCAAGTTCGCCATTCTCGACCATAGCCGGCAGGTCGCCGGAGGGCCGCCCGAGGTCGAGCACGTTGCCGATGAGTTCGAACTGCACGCGATCCTCGCCCAGGCGCGCGATGAGCCGCTCGCCGAAGCGCCGCGCCGCCTGGTTGTGGATCGACGCCGGCATCTGGTAGCCGCCGAAGCGGATGCGGATCGGGGCGGCTGAATGGGACATCGGGGGTAGACCTCTGTTTGCCGGCCACGCGGGCGGGACCGGGATCGTAGCCGATCCGAGCGTGCATCATCGACCGGCACCGCGATGGCATCGCGCGGTCCCGCCCGCTCAGGCGATCGGCAGGCCCGGCACGGTCGCGCGGCACAGTTCGTCGTGCAGCGCGACCACCGGCGCCACCGCCGGATCGACCGCGCCACTGCCCACGGTCGTGACGTACCGACAGGCTGCGAAGGCCGCGGCCTTCGCTTCGTAACCATCGATCCATGCCGTGCGCGCCGGCAACCGCGCAGCATCCACCGGCCACACGCCGGGCCGCGGCCGCAGGCGGGCCTCGATGCCGATGCGCCACGGCTTGGCGGTGACGCGCGCACGGAAACAGCGCTGGTTCAGGCACATCCGCACATAGACCGGGTCGGCAGCCACCGCCCGGAAGAACTTCAGCACCTCCGGGTCGGCGGGGTCGAAGGTGCGATGGGTCGCAACCAGGCGCAGGCCGGCCGGGGTGCGGTAGGTGCGCACGTTCCATGCAGGGTTCGCCGCAAGGAAGCGTTCGATCCGGTGCAGCGCGGCCGGCTCCGGGCCGCCGCGCCACCGCACGTACAGGCGCAGGGCGAACGTGGCCAGCGGCGCGAACAGCACCAGCGACACCGACAGCAGCAGGCCGAACAGCAGCCATGACTGCTGGACCAGCCCGGCGGACACCGAGCCCAGTGCCAGCACCGCCAGCAGGACCAGGCTCGCCCGCCAGGCCGAGCCTGGCGCGAAGTCGACATCCGCGAACAGCACGTCGGGCACGTTCAGGCAACGTGCGCCATAGCTGTTGCGGGTGACCACCACGCTGCCCTGGCGGCCGGTGATCTCCTCGCGGATCGGCACGCCTGCCGCGCCGTTGTACGGCACCTTCGGTTCGCGCTTCAGTTCGCGCTTCAGTTCGTGTGTCGGCAGCGGCTCGCCGGCGACGATGCGCTGCATCGCTTCGGCCGCGCGTGCATCGGCCATCGCCTGCGCATCATCCTGGCCTGCATCGGACCAGCCGAAGCGGCGCACCGTGACCTGCCGGTCGCCGGCACGCTGCTGCAGTCGGGCCTCGGCCCAGTAGGCGGGGACGATCATGGTGCGCTCAGCCTGTCGTCATGCGCCGGCCAGCTCGAAGCGGCGTACCTCGCCGGGGAACCGGCGCGCGGCCACCAGCATCATGCCCTCGAACATCATGTTGGCCGCCAGGAACGCCGCCATGCCGGACACATCGTGCGGCGGACTCACGGTGTTCACGTCGACCGCGACGATGTCCAGGCCATGCAGCCGGCGGAACATGTCGATGCCCTCGCGCGCCGACAGGCCGCCCCAGCTCGGCGCACAGACGCCGGGCGCACATGACGGATCGAACGCATCCATGTCGAGGCACAGGTAGACCGGCCGGCCTTCCAGCTTCTGTCGCAGGTCGGCCATCACTGCCGGGATGCCGCGCGCCATCAGCTGGTTCATGGTGACGATGTTGTAGCCGAGCTCGTTCGTGTGACCGAAGCCACCGGGCCGGAACACGGTGCCGCGCACGCCGACATGCCAGCTGTTGGTGGTGTCGACCAGTTCCTCGACAGCCGCGTAGTGGAACTGCGTGCCCGCGTTGTGCTCGTCCGGCCCGGGCGGCAATGCGCTGTCGGTATGCGAATCGATGTGCAGCACCGCCATGCCGCGGTGGCGCCGGCCGACTGCGCGGATCACCGGCAGCGAGATGCTGCCGTCCGCACCCATGGTGATCGGCACCGCGCCGCCGTCGACGATCGCACCGACCGCAGCCTCGATCTGCGCGAACGCCGCATGCGTCTTCGACGGCACCAGCTTCACGTCGCCCACATCGACCAGGCCCAGCTTCTCGGCGACCGGGAAGTCGGCGAACTCCGGGTTCCAGTGGCGCATCAGCCGCGACTGCTCGCGGATCGAGGTCGGGCCCTGACGTGCGCCGACGCGGAACGCATGCGCGCCGACATCGAACGGGATGCCGAGCACCGCCGCATGGGCGCCGGCGATCTCGGTCGCGTAGGGCACGCCCATGAAGGTGTTCGGGCCGCTGCACAGGTCCTTCAGCGATGCCGTGCTCGGTTTCTGATCGTTCAACTCAGTCTGCCTTGATGTTCGCGTCGCGCGCGATGCGCCGGAAGAGGGCCAGGTCGCCCTCGATGATCTTCCCGAACTCGGCAGGCGTACTCGACCGAGGGTCGACCGCCAGCGCCGGGAAACGCTCTTTTGCCTCGGGCGAGGCCACCGCGCGTACCAGCTCGGCGTTGATCTTCTGGATCACCGCGACCGGCGTGCGACCCGGGGCGATCACGCCCCACCAGTGGTCGGACACCATACCCTTGATGCCGAGCTCGGCGAACGTGGGCACATCGGGCTGCGACGGATGCCGGCGTGCGGCGGCGATCGCCAGCACCTGCAGCTTGCCCGCGTTGAACAGCGCTGCTGCCGAGGCGAAGGTGGAGAACACCGCATCGACCTGGCCACCCGCGGCATCGGCCAGCGCCGGGGCCGACCCCTTGTACGGCACATGCACGACCTCGATGCCGGCAGCACGCCGGAACAGCTCGACCATGAAGTGCGTGGTGGCGCCGGTACCGCCCGAGGCGATCGTCACCTGTCCCGGCTTTGCCTTCGCCGCGGCCACCAGCGCCTGTGCATCTCGATGCCGGCCCCGGGAGGAATACAGGTATTGCGCCGAGGTACCGAGCAGGCTCACCGGCGCGAAGTCTTTTGCCGCGTCGTAGGGCAGGTTCTGCAGCACGCTCGACGAGGCGGGGAACGCGGTGTCGGCGAGCAGCAGCGTGTAGCCGTCGGGATTGGCCCGCGCCACCACCGCATTGCCGATCGAGGTACCGGCGCCAGGCCGCGGATCGATCACCACCGGCTGGCGCAGGGTGTCGGTCAGGCGCGCGCCGATGATGCGTGCGATGACGTCGGAGCTGCCGCCCGGGGAGAACGGCACCACCACGCGGATCGGGCGATCCGGCCAGGTCGACGATGCAGCCACGACGGGCGGCGCGATCGACAGCGCGAGCAGCGCCGCCAGCGCCGCCAACGAGTGGCTGGGGCGGCGAGCCGGCAAAAGTGACGGCTGGGACAGGGAGGGAAACAGGCGGGGGAGCAGGCGCGGGGCAGCTGAAGCGTGCATCGGATTCGACCTC